>JBDKIW010000124.1:0-16690 GCA_039796955.1 Planctomycetota bacterium | reverse complement strand
GGGGGGACAGGGACATGCTGAGTCCACACCAGGACGAACTTCCGAATGGTGGGCTTGTAAATGTGCATGGGGCGACGGTGGATCCAGTTGGATGCAGCGGGTGTTTCGGCGAGCTGTTTTTTCGTCAACACCTCTGAGTCATCAATAAAATCGCCGGGAATTTGCGATTCCGGACTGAAAACTGCAGGGCGGTAGGCGGGGAGGGAGATTGGAGGCACCACGGCTGTCAGGGAAGTTCCCGGGAAACACAAAGTCCCCGGGATGGCTCGTCCTTGCATGCCACGGCGGCGCTGGTATTGTTCTGCCTTTCACCGTTTCCCCTCCCATCTGTGGCCGACAAATGACTCAATTGAATAAATACAGCAGCCGAATTACTCAGCCCGCATCTCAGGGAGCCTCACAGGCGATGCTTTACGCCACGGGCATGTCATCAGACGACATGAACAAGGCGCAAGTGGGGATTTCAAGTGTGTGGTATGAGGGTAATCCGTGCAACATGCACCTGATGGACCTTGCCGCAAAAGTGCGCGAGGGTGTTCAGGCAGCGGGCATGGTGGGCATGCGCTTCAACACGATTGGTGTCAGCGACGGGATTTCGATGGGTACGGACGGCATGTCCTATTCCCTGCAGTCGCGTGACCTGATTGCGGATTCGATTGAAACCGTCATGTCGGCTCAATGGTACGACGCCAACATTTCCCTGCCCGGGTGTGACAAGAACATGCCGGGGTGTCTGATGGCGATGGCGCGACTGAACCGTCCTTCGCTGATGATTTATGGGGGGACCATCAAGCCGGGCTGTGGATTGAAGGGCGAGAAGCTGGACATTGTGTCTGCGTTTCAGTCCTACGGCGAGTACCTTGGGCGGCGGATTTCTGAGGAAGAGCGAGCGGCGATTGTGCGTCGCAGTTGTCCCGGGGCTGGGGCCTGTGGCGGGATGTACACGGCGAACACGATGGCGTCGGCCATTGAAGCCATGGGGATGACTCTGCCGTACAGTTCGTCGATTCCTGCGGAGGATCCCGGGAAGCTGGAAGAGTGTTTTCAGGCGGGTGCGGCGATTCGTCTGTTGCTGGAGCGGGACATCAAGCCGCGAGACATCATGACGCGTGCGGCCTTTGAAAACGCGATGGTTCTGATCATGGCAACAGGCGGATCGACCAACGCGGTTCTGCACCTGATCGCGATGGCTCGCGCGGCCGGTGTTGCGCTGACCATTGATGATTTCCAGTCGGTGAGTGACCGGATTCCGTACATTGCGGATCTGAAGCCCAGTGGCAAATGGGTGATGGAAGACCTGCACACAATCGGCGGGACTCCTGCGGTTCTGAAGTATCTGCTGGAGAAGGGGCTGATTGACGGCAGCTGTCTGACGGTCACCGGGAAGACGCTTGCAGAAAATCTTGCGGCACTGCCGGGGTTGAAGAGCGGACAGACGATCATTCAGCCGATCGAGACACCGATCAAGTCTTCGGGTCACATTCGGATCATGCGTGGCAACGTGTGTCCGGACGGTGCGGTGGCGAAGATCACTGGCAAAGAAGGTCTGGTGTTTACGGGACCGGCGCGTTGTTTTGATTCAGAAGAACTGATGCTGCAGGGGTTGGAGCAGGGACGGATTCAGAAGGGCGACGTAGTTGTGATTCGTTACGAGGGGCCTCAGGGTGGACCGGGGATGCCGGAAATGCTGACTCCGACATCGGCGATCATGGGTGCCGGGCTGGGATCTGATGTGGCGTTGCTGACGGATGGTCGGTTCAGCGGCGGATCGCATGGGTTCATTGTTGGTCACATTACTCCTGAAGCGCAGGTTGGCGGTGTGATTGCCCTGCTGCAGGACGGGGACCGGATCACGATTGATGCGGAAAAGAACGAGATCAACGTCGATCTGACGGCGGCGGAGTTGGCGGCGCGACAGGCGGCCTTCAGGTCACCTCCGTTTAAGGCGGTTCGAGGAACGCTGGCCAAGTACATTCGGCTGGTGAAATCGGCTTCTGAGGGCTGTGTGACCGACGAAGGTTGAGCGAAGAAGGGTGTTTGATCAGGTTCTCTCGGACGGCTCCCACAGGCCTCCGAGAGAGCTCACGCAGGGTTTCCTGACAGGATCGGTCTGAACGATCGTCAAAAACATCGGCTCGGGGGAAGCAGCGCGCGACTGTTCGTTCAGGAGTGCGTTGTCGGCTCCCGAGCGGGCCGAGTCGACTGGAGATACCGGACTGGTCGGGACGGTACCGGGAGCGGATCTACTTCACTGAAGTCAGAATCAGGGGGCACATTGTGTTGACGCAGGATCTGGAAGAATCTGTGGGTTTTGTCGCGCATCAGACGGCGGAGCAGCAGGCGGAAAGTCGCAACAGTCTGGTGCGTTACATCGTGCTGAAACTGCTGGCGAACGGACTGCCGGTGCCGACGTTGTTTGAGGATCATGACCGGCTGGGTGCCCCGCGACTGCTCAGCACCTATCACCATCGGCTGAAGCGACTGGATTCAATTCACTGTCCCGCGGACGCTCGAATTGAAGCGTTTCTGCGACGTTATTTCGACCGAATTCGGGGGTGCAGTGCCCTGCGATTGCCGGACCTGACGGTGATTCTGGATCGGCATGGGATTGCGCGGGAGTTGTCACTGCCGCACAATGCCAGCGAATACTCGAATCGCTTCGGATCTTCATATCGGGTTCGCAACGGGGTGTTGCACAATCCAGCGAATGACCGTCGGACGACAGAGGGCACATTTCATGTGACGGAAGGTGGCCTTCCGGTACCTCGTGACAAGAAGTCTGTGCCTCGGATTACATTTGCGGCCTTGTTTCGGCACGCGATGAATCCCCCTGAGTCCCTGTTGGAGTTGCCGTTTTCCTCGGAGGAAGCGGTTCCGGCGAAGGCCTTTGTCTCGCTGCTGATTCGGCCGGTGTTGTGTCCGGAAGTGGCCGGGTTCTGCAGCGAGCAGTCGATGGAAGTCCGGTTCTTTGCACCGGGGGCTCTGGTGAGCAACCTCGACTTTGTGGAATCGATTTTTGGAAATGCGGGCGATCCATTTTTGCCCGGGAATGATGCCGCGCTGGACGTGCATCACTGGAGTGGCCACACGGGGTGCGTGATTCTGGCGCCGCATCTGGTGGACATCACCAAGAAGGATGTGGGGCTGCCGCATTACGACGAGGCGACTGAGCGGCAGCGGCAGGATGGAATGTGCTGGAAGGCCGAGGACGAGAAGTATAATGAGGGCCAGCCCTTCAAACTGACATGTCGCAACGAGGAAGGCGTGATTGTCACGCTGATCGCGGACAACTATTACGGTTACTGCAAGAAGGAAGTCAAGACACAATTGAGTTACGCCGCCAATCTGGCGGGGTTGGTGGAAGAAGAGCACGCGGGTGGAGCGATGGCCTTTGCCAGCTTCAACCTTGGCGAAGAGTTCAACGCGGACAGCAAACGTTATAACAATCGCACATTTGCTGATGTTGCCCGGGACTATGCAAAGCTGATGGATATTCGTCCTGAGGGCTATGCTGTGGATCGGCAGCATCCGACGGTGATTTACGTTTCGGAGAACGCCCGGTTCACGGTTGCGGACCAGCGTGTGTCATGGTTTTACAATAGTGAACCGCAGTACATTCCGCTGCGACCGGGCTATGTTTACATCACACCTTCTGGTTACAAGGTTCGGCTGGAAAAGCACCCGGCCGCTCCTTCGTGGCGACTGATTGGCACGTTGTTTGAAGGGGTTTTCTGTCACAAGCCGTGCACGGTCAGCGGTGGCGGGAAGAGTGAAATCAGTAAATCGATTGCTGACTATCTTCTGCATGGTCCGGTGTTTGTCGCTGATGCGGAACGGGATCTGGAGCGGGTGCAGGAGATCTTCGACCGGGACTACTCCGATCGCTGGCGGCTCGATGGGACTGTGCAGCCGGATTACGCAAGGGTGCCCAGTCGTCGGATTCTGGACCCCGCAAGGTCTCTGGGCAGTGTGATCAAGCTATTGACCCCGTCGCCGGACTACACAGACGCCTACAACGCGTGGTTGGGAAGTATCCCGGACCACATTTACGCGATTGTGTTTGTGATCAAACGGATGCATACGGGAGCGGAAGCGGACTGGCGACGGTGTTTTACGGTCGACATTGTGAATGGTCATCCGGGACACGAACTGAAGTATGGTGATCGCAAACTGGTGGGGACGTACCTGCGAGTCGGATTGCTGGGTGAAAACACATGGCGGACCTACAAGCTGCGTCAGGACTTTGCCCCGGCTCAGAAAGTGCAGACTGAGGATGACATCAGTGTGTCCGTCGTGGTGCCTCGTCGCCATTTGCAGCATATGGGGACTGTGCTGACGGAAGAGATCAGTTACAAGTTCGTGCAGAATTGTGAGTACCGCTTGTTTCAGCGTCCGGATGATGCAATTCACCGGGGCCTGGACCGGCAGACGGAAGCGGACCTCGCGCGATCGGACAACTTCATTGTCAACTTTGAACCACTGTCACGGCGGCAGGTGAGTGAGATTTGTGATCGTCCGGTGGATCTGAGTCAGTTTACATCGCCGATGCAGCGACTGCTGCAGGAGATGATGGAGAGTGACGACAGTTACGTGGTGTGTTCCAACACACCGCGACTGGTCAACGGGGTTCCCAGCAGGAATCCGCGGTACCTGCAACCGCGTCCGGACCTGATCAACCCGGTGAACAAATACGTCGGGGAGATGGGAATTCGTTTGTCGCGGGCGGTGCCTGTGGACAAGCCCGTGCATTCTCCGGTGCAGGCGGTGTTGATTGGTCGGCGCAACAATCCTCCTGAGCCAGCGCGGGGAATTCGGCCGCTGGCGGTGTACAATCCGATTCACTACCAGGAACTGCCTGAGTTGTTCATGGACTTCATCAGTGCTTTGTCGGGCAAGAGCCCGTCAACGACTGGTGCGGGCAGTGAAGGTGCGCTGACGAAAGGTCCGTTCAACTGTCTGCGACCGATCACGGATCTGAACAACGCGCTGGTCAGTTATCTGCTGACGAATCTTGCCGGCTTCTCGACGCCTGCGGGACATATTGGTTCTGAAGTGCGTGTGGATCACGACATCAGCCTGCTGATTCCGGAAATCTGGTGTCGACTCAGTCCACAGGAGAGATCGGCCGACTTTTTGATTCAGGAGCAGTTGCTGGAGAAGCTGGAGGACTACACGCATCAGGGACGGTTGATTCCGGCCAGCCGACTGGGTTGGCGGATTACCTCCCGTTTCATTCGGCGTTTTGCCGGGCGTGTGTTTGACAATCCGAACAAGGTATTTGACAGATCAATTCTCTGCCCGGAGAGCCAGGATGCCAACGCATTTGCGGATGGCGTGCTGTACATCGCCGAAGCGCAGGAGCGGATCGCGAAGCTGTACTTTGAAGATGGTTCTGTCGAACTGGCATGTCCACCACTGAAAGCCCTGCTGCACATCATGGCTTATGGGACATGGGAAGGGCGGACTGTCAGTGATCCTGAGGTTCGCAGCCTGTTCACACTGGAATCCATGCTGTCCTCGGAATGGTACGCTCAGAGATTGCGAGTGCGGCAGGAGCGGCAGCAGGCGTTGTGGCAGCGTCATGTTCAGGCGCTGGACACCTTTCTGAACAGCAATGAGTATGTGGAAGAGAAGTTGCAGATGGACATTGCCGGCCGACTGGAGTTTGCTCGCAGAACGCTGGAGAAGGTGATCTCTGCGGAATACCTGGAAGACCTGCAGGGGACTCTGGGGGCAGACATACTGTGAATGGATGTAGAGCCTTGGGGGGCATCCCGCGAGCTGCAGGCTGGCGGGGCCGCCCTGCCCGGCTGTGATGTCTGGCGGGTGGTGTACGGCAGGTTTCAGGGCGGTCAGGTCGGCATGGGTGTTGAGAGGACGCGTTCGCGATGGTGGAGTGGTCGGCGTGTCAGATGTCTGAGTGGACTTCAACACGTGATGTTTTCGTTGCGTGCTGTTGAGAGAGTTAATTCTTGAGTGACCGCCGGATCGAAAATCGGTGGTTGGACGATGATCGGGAAAGACGCATGGCCTTGATTCCACTGCTGGATGAGCACGAGCTGCTGCCGGGCAATTGTCGGGAGGTGGTGGCGGAGGGCCGGGTTTTTGCGGTCTACAACGTGGACGGGGACTTCCACATACTGGATGGGATCTGTCCACATGCCGGTGGTCCGCTCGGCAAGGGGACAATGCGTGGCAGCATCGTCACATGTCCATGGCATGGCTGGCAACTGGACGTCACAACGGGGCAGCACTGCCTGAACTCGCGAGTTTGTGCTGCTCGATATGCGGCCGTAGTCCGGGATGGTAAGGTACTGGCTGACGTTGGCTGAGTGGGCGTTCAGCGATGCGGGGACAGGAAATCGTCGCTGGGTGCCTGCGGGAATTCTGTGTGCAGCGACACAGGGTGGCCGAGTGGTCGGACGGTGGATTCTGAGTTCTCGGGCGGGACGATGTCATGTTGCGAAACCCTGATTTGAGCTGGTCGGCCCTGTCGGCGTTTGCTCGTTCGATGGCACGGATGATCGAAGCGGGAGTGGACATTCGCAAGTCGCTGCAGACGGCGAGTCGTCAATCTCCGGATCGACGTACGGGGCCTGCGGTTGAGAAGATCCGGCAGGGGGTTTCCGGGGGAAAGACACTGACGGAAGCGATTCGGGAGCAGGGGCCGTTATTTCCGGCTTTGTTTTGTGACCTTGTGGACGTTGGAGAGCAGACGGGGCACTTGCCGGAGGTTTTTGCGGCGTTGGCGCGGTACTATGAATCACGGTTGAAGCAGTTACGCGAGTTTCGTTCGGCGGTGGCGTGGCCGATCATTCAGTTTGTCGCCGCGATCGGTATCATCGGGCTGTTGATTTTCATTCTGGGCCTGTTGCCTCCAGCGGGGGCTGATGGCAAGCCGTTTGATGTCACGGGTCTGGGATTATCGGGGACGAGTGGCGCGGTCACATGGGTGTGTGGCTGGCTGGCGATTGCGATCGCAGGATATACCGGCTGGAAATTCACAAGGAATCGGGTGTCCGGGCAGCAGATGCTGGACCCGTGGTTGCTGAGAATACCGGTGCTGGGGACGTGCCTGCAGTCGTTTGCGATCTCGCGATTTGCGTGGTGTTTTTCGCTGACGCAGCAATCGGGGATGTCGATACGTCCTTCGCTGGAATGTAGTTTTCGGGCATCGGAGAACGGTGCCTTCACTGCTGCGGCGCCACAGGTGTGGAAGGACGTTGCTGAGGGCACATCGCTGACGGACGCATTCGTGAATGCACAGATTTTTCCGGATGAGTTTCTGCAGGTCGTGGCGACTGCGGAGGAGACGGGCACGGTACCGGAGCAGTTGTCGCGGATGAGTCACATTTTTGAGGATCAGGCGCGGCGCAGCATGAGCCGGCTGACGGCGGTGCTTTCGGGCACGGTCTGGGTGTTCACTGCCGGATTGATCATCTACTTCATCTTCCGGCTGGCAATGATTTACGTGGGAACTCTGAACGAAGCCAACCGACAGGTGTTTGGTTGAATTTGACGTGCATTCGGGCTGTGGAGATAATTCTCCGGTTCGCTTGTCAGGTGCTCATGGCAGGCGGGAGATCCGAAGGGAAGACAGGTGTGTGTAAAGGGTGTTTGCGGGCCTGTCGGTGACTTGTGGTGCAGTGGAAACTCGGGAGGGAAATGATGCCGACATACGTGTACGGGGTCATTCTGTCGGAAGAGGATGACGAGGCGATCGGGGACGTGTTTGAAGTGGAACAGGGGATTCGGGACCAACCGTTGACGCGGCATCCCGAGACGGGGCAACCGGTGCGTCGACTGTTATGTGCGCCCTACATCGCCGGCACCTGGTCGCCGATGAAAATGAAAAAGAGCATGGCTGACAACACGTTGGCGAAGCGGGGATTCACGAAATACGTGAAGACGGGCGATGGCTACGAGAAAACGGTTGGAAAAGGGCCTGATATCCTGCCGAAGAGCAGCGGAAAATGAGAATCCGCTGACGCAGCCCTGAAAACTCTGGACTGCGGTCAGCCGGTTGCGCAGGGCAGCCAGCGGCGCTGATCTGACGGTTAACCGCGTGGGTTTCGCGTGTGCAGTGGACGTTCCAGCCTGGTCGATTAGGATACGCGGACAGGATCCGGGGCGAGTTGGGACACAGACCGGGTGTTTGACAGTGATATCTCCGGGGGGCTCGTGGAACGAGCAACTGAGTTTTTTGAAATCGATTTGAGTGCAGGCGAGAAGTTCTCACGAACGTGGAAGGGTGTGAGCGTGGTTCAGAATTCGGGAAATGGCGGGCCGATCAGTCAATTCATTTCGCACCACTATCGGCATTTCAATGCTGCCGCACTTGTGGACGCGGCGCAGGGGTATCGTCGGCATCTTGATTCGGGTGGCCGGATGATGGTGTGTCTGGCGGGTGCGATGAGTACGGCGGAGTTGGGGCTGTCATTGGCGCAGATGATTCGTGAAGACAAAGTGCATTTGATTTCCTGCACGGGAGCGAATCTGGAAGAGGATGTGTTTAACCTGGTCGCTCACGACTTTTATGAGCGTGTGCCGCACTATCGTCAGTTGAGTCCGGCGGACGAGCAGGCCTTGCTGGACCGCCACATGAATCGTGTGACGGACACCTGTATCCCGGAAGGCGAAGCCATGCGTCGCATGGAATCGGCCATGCTGGAGGTCTGGACGGAAGCGGATCGTGCCGGCAAGCGATATTTTCCACATGAGTTCTTTTATCAGGTGTTGCTGAGTGGAAAGTATCGCGAGCACTATCAGATTGACCCGAAGGATTCGTGGATGCTGGCGGCGGCAGAGAAAAACCTGCCGATCATTGTGCCTGGCTGGGAAGATGCCACTCTGGGAAACATGTATGCAGCGGCTGTGATCCGTGGCGACGTGAAGAATGTGCACACGGTACGGACGGGCATTGAGTACATGACGTGGCTGGCGGAATTCTACACGAAGACGACTGCACAAAGCCCGCTGGGAATGTTTCAGATTGGCGGCGGGATTGCCGGTGACTTTCCGATCTGCGTGGTGCCGATGCTGCATCAGGACCTGCAGCGGGACAACGTGCCGTTGTGGGCGTATTTCTGCCAGATCAGTGATTCAACCACCAGCTATGGCAGCTATTCGGGTGCAGTTCCGAACGAGAAGATCACCTGGGGCAAGCTGGGCGTGGAGACTCCGAAATTCATTATCGAGTCGGACGCGACCATTGTTGCGCCTCTGATTTTTGCCTATGTGATGGGCTGGTAGGTAGAAACGAAAAAACCGCAGCAGAAAGACTCTATGAGTATTCCGCTGCGGTTTTTTTACGTTCTGTGCTGTCAGGGCTTGCCGGCGGGATTCAGATCAATCACCGGTAGCGATTCCGGATTCCCGGTTCCTGCTGGTTTTTGAGTGGGGGTCACCGGTGTCGCACTGCTGCCCGGTGTGGGTGTTGGTGATAAGGCCGGCAGAGCACGGGGTTGTCGAACGGGACCGGATGCCGGGCCGGTATAGCCTGCGGGCGTGACCTGGGAATCAGGTTTTGCTGACGCGGGCTTGCGGACGATGGTGGTCGCGCCGCGTTGTCCTGCGGTGGAAGCAGTTCCGGAGGCCGGATTGGCGACGGCGGCCTGAGGGATACGATTTGGCGGGGCATTTGCCGGAGTGGCCTGAGCGGGAGCGGGTTTTGCAGTGGCCGCCGGGGCCGGGGGCACTTGTGGAGGCAGCGTGGAGCGTGGTGCCACGCTGGCGGTTCCCGAGGTGTCGGATTCTGTCGCGTTGGTTAAATCTGAATCCCGGGGCACAGGCGGTATGCTGGGCGCGGCTGGTGCGGGTGTGGCTGGTGCTGCGTTGGCAGGTGCCGGTGCCGATTCAGCTGATGGTGGAGTTGAAGTGGAAGGTGGAGTTGGCAGCAGATCTGCGCTGACCGCACCGGGGATATGAGGCCGTTCCGGAGATCCGAGAGACTCCCAGGCTGAGCTGGCGGGGCCGGCCGAGAATTCCTCGGGAACAGTTTCGACGTGGCGATTTTCGAGGGCATGCGTCATGGCATCACCGCGTTCGTTGGCCTGTCGATAGGCTTCGGGATTCCATTCACCTTCTGCGAGGTAGATGGAGTTGGCCTGCAGGAGAGCACCTTTGCGGAAGTTGAGTTCCGTGACGGCCTTGTTGTATTCGACGATGCTGCGGAGGTATCCCTGATCGGCATCTCGGCTGGTGATTTTGGCTTCCAGCACGCGTCCGATAGAGACGGGGTCGCGGGAATTGTCATTGGCCACGCGTTCTTCGGCGGTACCGGCGTAGTCCACAGCGACATCAGCGCGTTTGGAACCACTTTCGGCCAGCAGATACCAGCGATCCATTTCGAGGATAGCGTTGTTCAGTTCGCGAGCGACTTCTTCTTCCTGCACCTGAAGTACGCGGCGTGCCTTGCGGAGTCGCAGTTCGTAGTTGCGCACCTGAGCGCGGGCGAGTCGGAGTCCGAGAGGCATGGAGAACTGGACTCCGGCCCCCCAGCCCTGTTGATTGCCCTGAGTCAGTGATTCCCAGGCGCTGTTGTATCCGGCATCGGTGATACCGTCATCGTCATTTTCGCTGGATCCGAAGGTATCTCCAAAGCCATTGACGCGGTATTGAGAGACCAGATCGAGTCGTGGGCGATTCAGATTTTTCGCCGCGCGGAGCTGCAGTTCGAGACTGCGGATTTCCCACTTCTGTTTGCGCAGTTCGGGACGCAGTGCGAGTGCTTCGGTGAGCGTGGAATCCCATGCGGGCACTAAACGAGCTTCAGACGGGTGGTCACTGGGCTTCAGGAATTCACCGTCATTCAGCGGCAGTCCCAGCAGACGTCGCAGGCGATTTTCGGCCTGCAGCACATCGGCGAGCGACCCTTTAATACGGGCATCGGCTTCGTAGAGGCGGTTCTGAGCCTGATAGACGGTGTCCTGAGCTTCGGCACGAGCCGCGAGGAGATCGCTGTACTTGACAATATCCCGAAACGTCATGACTTCGGAGTGGTACAGATGCAGCGCGAGATAGAGATCCCAGTATTTGTTTTCCACATCACGGACCATGGTGGTCACGGATTGTTCGAAATCCAGCATCGAGATATCGGAATTGATGCGGGAGATCAGCACGCCCTGGGACACACCGCTGACGCCACGCAGGTTCTGTGCGGACGGGCCGGCGATGCGAGTGTATTCGGTTCCGGAGGCAGCGAGCAGAGGCTGTCGGTATTCCGCCTGGACAAACCCGGTGTAGGCGGAGGGGAACAGTCGGGTCTGGTTGTTATTGCTGTAGGACCAGTTGTTTTCTACGGCGAAGGTTCCGGAGTTTGCGAACGCTTTTTCGAGGCGAGTTTGCCACTGGGTGGAATTTTCGGTGAGGACATCACCCTGATTGAGCCCGATGTTGGCTGTATTCTGAACATCTTCGGTACGTCCGGACTGCAGATTGCTGGTCAGAATCGGATCGAAGTCGGAGAGAGCGGCCTCCATACCGCGATTGCCGAACAGGAATCCGGTGTCCTGGATGGCGGAGTCATAGATGGACGCCACGCGTTGCGGGTTGGCCAGCAGCGGATTGCCGGGCGAAAGGAAGCTCTGATCTTCGCGAACGATAGCGGCATTGGACAGGGCAAGGCGCACACACTCATTGAGGGAGATCGGGCGTTCCGCAATTTCCTCGAGCGTGGTGATGGTGCGTGGGGAGCGGAACAGTTCCGGATTGGTCTCGGACTCCTCCCCTGCCTTCGGGTATTCGATGGAACTGGCATAGTCACGGTAGTGCGACTCGGCCGAATTGGTCTGCAGCAGGTACTGCAGTGATCGATCGGGGGCGGCGCAGCCTGAACTGAGCATTGCTGCCAGCAATGTCAGAGAGGTCAAACGCTTCCATTGGTCAGGTTTCACTCTGCCAGCCTCCTGCTGTCAGACAGACAATCCTCGCACGGGTAACCGATAGCGAAGACAGAGACCAGAAAACGCCGGAATCCGGATTTCCTGATCGAACGGGAAGTACACCGATTATGGACTCAGGTCACCGACTGGAGGCAGGCCATCCGGTGGTCTGTTGACCATCCGTCTGGTGATGTCTGCATCACGGGGTGCCCGGAGATAATGGAAATGCGGGACGGTCCACTGCGGGGGCTCAGGCGAGGCCTGTGCGAGTACCGAATGGTGAGTCCCGACGATACTCTGGTTGGGGGGCAACCGGAGGATCCGTGGTGATAATGTCAGAACCGCGGGCAAACTGACAACCGGTAAATGAGTCACTTGTGTGGTGGGCGGGAGACTTTTCCGGGGCACTGTCTGCGCTTCGGCAAAGCATGCAGTGTTTTCTGGGGTGCTGCCAAAACTGCGGGACGGAAATCGCAGTCTGCGGCGTGGTAACACACAGAAAAACGGTCCAGGAACCAGCAGATGCAGGTTTTTGCCGATTTACGTGACGCATGCTGATCATGGCGACTGCTGATTCGGGGAAGAGCAGAGGATTTCGGATGTCGATGGAGTCAGCGTGTCGAGCCGGTCGGGGCTCGATGCGGTGGGATCAGGGGAACGTCTGTGGGCGGACAGTGGGACGGAGCCCGCCTTTCCGGGGCTGGGAATCATCCGCGGAAACTCAAGGTTTTTGCGGGGAACGGAAAAACGGGGCAAATGGCGGACGTGGTACGGTTGCAGCTTTTTCTGTTGATGGGAGAATTCGCAGCGTCAGCAATTGTTCAGAAGGACAGATCCATGACAGAAACAAAGATGACCCGTGAGACACTGCCGGCGGGTGAGGTGCTCTGCAGCTACTGCACTGCGCGCTGTTGTCGCTACTTTGCAATGCAGATTGACCGCCCGAAGACACGTGAGCAGTACGATCATCTGCGGTGGTATCTGTTGCACGGACCGTATTCTGTATTTGTGGACGGAGAGAGCTGGTACCTGATGGTCCCCGGGGATTGCAAGCACATTCTTCCGGACTACCGTTGTGGAATTTACGAGACACGGCCTCAGATTTGTCGGACGTACACGACGGACGAGTGCGAATATGACAATGACGGTGTGTACGATCAGTTGTTCGAAACCCCGGAGCAGCTATGGGAATATGCGCTGGCGGTGCTTCCGGCGGAACCGCGACGCAGCGTTAACGGACCTGTGAGTCTGCCGATCCTGCAGGTGAGTTGAAGATTCGGGGATTCCCCGGGCTGGTTTCTGCGGATGGGGTTTGGCAGCAGGCTGCCTGGGGTGCCTCTGCTGAAAGAAACTGCAGGAAGAAACTGCTGAAAGTGGCGGTCGGATGGCTGGTGTATCAACCGATAATGAGACGGGTTCTGTGTGTGGGATGTTTTTTGAGATTTCCGGGGCGACTCCAGCCGGGAATAGTCAGTAGAATTCAAAGAGTGAACCAGTGAGTGACAGGAAATTGCAGCGGATCAAACCGCAAACTCTTCGTGGATTTCGAGATTTCCTCCCGGATCAGATGATGGCGCGGGAGCGATTGATTGACATTGCGCGGACCGTGTATCGCAGTTATGGTTTTGCGCCGATTGATACACCGGCTCTGGAATACGCCGAGGTGCTGCTGGGCAAGGGAGGCGAGGAGTCTGACAAGCAGGTCTTCCGGTTCACGGATCAGGGCGAGCGGGATGTCGCGCTGCGGTTTGACCTGACCGTGCCGTTGGCTCGTTTTGCTGCCCAGTACATTCAGGAACTGGGGACTCCGTTCCGACGATATCATATTGGCCCGGTCTGGCGTGGCGAGCGGCCGGCTCGCGGTCGATTTCGCGAGTTTCTGCAGTGTGACTTTGACACCATTGGAACGCTCAGCAACACCGCGGACATCGAAACGCTGTTCGTTATCAACGACCTGCTGGAAAAGATCGGGATTGAGCGGTTTACGATCCGTGTCAACAATCGGCGAGTTCTGAACGGGCTGCTGGAAAAGTGCGGATTGCAGGAACATGCGGTTACGATTCTGCGTTCCCTGGACAAACTGGACAAGATCGGGCGTGATGCTGTCCTGCTGGAGATGCAGGAGAAGGGTGGAATTCCTGCTGCCGGGGCATCGCAGGTGCTGGACATGGCGCAGCTGAAAGGACGTCCCGACGAGATCCTGCTGGCGTTAGACGGCATGCTGCAGGGCAGTCAGACCGGGCAGCTCGGACTGGAAAATCTGCGAGAGCTTTTCGCCTGTGTGGGTCAGTGTGGCTGGCCGGCGGATCGAGTGCTTCTGGACGTTTCCATTGCGCGGGGGCTGGACTACTACACCGGGACAATTTACGAAACGATACTGGGTGACCTGCCGGGGATTGGCAGTGTATGCTCGGGAGGTCGATACGATAATCTTGCAGAGCTGTTTACTTCGCAGCAGTTGCCGGGCGTGGGAGCCAGTCTGGGGCTGGATCGGATGCTGGCGGCGCTGGAAGAGCTGGGTGGAACGGCAAAAGCCACAACTCCGGCTCCGGTGCTGGTGACGATGCTGGATGCTGCGGGAATTCCGGCCTATCTGCAGATGGGACGAAATCTGCGGCGGGCGGGGATTGGCGCAGAGGTCTACCCCGAGGCAAAAAATATCGGGCGACAGATGAAATACGCCGACAAGCGTGGATTTCGTTTCTGCCTGATTGCTGGTGCGGACGAATTTGCCGCGGGCACGTGGCAGATCAGAGATCTGCAGCAGGGAGCACAGGTTTCGGTTGCAACGGCTGAGGTGGCCGGGTACCTGGTGCAGGCGCTGACACCTGCGGCCGCGTCCGGCACCTGAAACGACATCTGTGCCGTGCACCGCCACGCGGATTTGCCCATCAGTTTGCGCGGTCCGGTCTGTCGAATTCTGTTCGAATGAGTTTGAAAACGTATCCATCATGGTCGAAAACCTGCCCTATGACTCCATTCGCCACAAAGCGCTGACAATCGAGGGTTATTCTCGAGCGGCGGTGCAGAGTTACTGGCGCGTCCCGGAACTGAAAGTGGGATTTGAACTGGGTGCCAGCCCGTGGTCCTTTATGGGGACTCAGGTGTTTCTTGTGACCCATGGTCATCTGGATCATCTGGCTGCCCTGCCCGTCTTTGTTGCCCGACGACGGATGATGAAGATGGAACCGCCGGTGATTTATCTGCCTGCGGAGATTGTGGACGATGCGTGGCGTGTCCTGAAGGCCTGGCAACGGCTTGATCGCGGACGAATGCTGTGTGAACTGATTGGCGTGACGCCGGGAACGATGATCGAGCTGTCTCGTGAGCATCGCTTCACCACTTTCCCTACAAAACACACTGTGCCTTCTGTCGGTTACATCGTTTACGACGTCAGAAAGAAGCTGAAGCCGGAATTCCATGGGTTGCATGGCGATCAGATTCGGGATTTGCGATTGCAGGGTATTGACGTGGCGGCGGAATCGCTGACACCACTGGTGTGTTTTACGGGGGACACAGCTCCTCCAGGCCTTGATGCTCACCCTGACGTCTATCGGGCCGGTGTTCTGATCACGGAGATGACGTTTTTTCGTCCGGAGCATCGCAAGGAGAAAATCCATAAATTCGGGCACATGCATCTGGACGATCTGCTGGAGCGGGCGGACAGATTTCAGAACGAATTGATCATTCTAAGTCACCTCAGTACTCGTACCCATGACACGGAAGCGCGTCGACGGCTGGATCAGATGCTGCCGGAATCCCTGCGGTCCCGAGTTCGACTCTGGACATAACGGCCGGCATTTCACGCGTCGCTTTCAGATCAGGCCGTAGTAGTTGTCAGCTGTGTCGGGGGCGAATGGCCACAGTGGCGGCTGACCTTAGAGTGAGCTGGTCACTGTGGGTGCTGATCAGGCAGCGAAGAATTGACCAACAGGAGTTGTGATGCCCGGAACACCTCGAATTCATCTGGTGGGTCGTCGGAATGCCGGAAAGACAACCATGGTGTGCGCGTTGATTCGAGAGCTGACAGAGCGTGGGTTTCGAGTAGCCAGTGTCAAGCACACTCATCATCACCATGAGCTGGACACGCCGGGCAAGGATTCTCATCGTCATCGAACATCCGGAGCTGTGGCCACCGGTATTCTGGCCCCGCAGATGACGGCATTATTCATTCCCAGTGAATCCGCTGTCCGGACAGACGATCGCTATGTCGCTTTTGAAAACGCCTTTGCGGACAGTGATGTGATCCTTGTAGAGGGGGATTTGCAGACCTCCGGCACGCGAATTGAGATCTGGAGGAGCGGACTGGCAGAACCGCCCTACGCCGTTGCGGACGCTGGCATCAAGGCTGTGATTTCAGATGTCCATCCGGACGGGGTGTCATGTCCGTGGTGGCAGTCCTCATCGATTGCGGATGTGGCGACCAGACTGTTACAGGTGTGGTCCGACCTGAAAGAGACGGGGAAGGGAGCTTCGTGACGGTCGAATGTTTTCGATCGGGACGTGTTGGTTGTGGCGATGATCTCGTTGCGTGTGTGATCTGCTGGTGCGTGAGCCACTGCCTGTTTACTGTGGTGACGCCGGGAGGTTTGTCGGCAGATACAGTTCGCAGTAGCGGACGATGGCATCGGCCAGTTGTGTGGCAACTTCGTGTCGGGCTGAGGCCTTACGGTAGTCGGCACCAAGTTCGAGTTGGATCGCGTCGATTCCATCGGGCTTGTGGCTGCCATAGGTCCTGACGATATGGCCTCCTGTGAACCCGGCCTGCTCGCGCCCGGAGAATGGGTCCGGGTGCATGGTCCATCCGG
>JBDKIW010000123.1:0-3081 GCA_039796955.1 Planctomycetota bacterium | reverse complement strand
ATGATGCCTCAGCAGCCGGGGATGCCGCAGCCGCAGATGATGCCGCCGCAGCCATTCATGCCGCCCGCTCAGGCTCCACCCCAGCAGACTCACTTTCCTGGACCAGCCCCCGGTGCATCTGCCGCCCCGCCCGTGGCCCCCGCCCAGGCCCCTGTGCCTCAACCAGCCCCAGCCGCTGCGCCACAGGCTGCACAGAAAACCGTGCTGTTGCCATTGGAACGCCGAGCAGCCAATGCGGCTTCCCCCGAAGAGGTCAAAGATCTGGACTTTATGACAGAGCTTCCGGACATTGACTGACTCTTTTGGTGTGCCTGCCTGATTCCGGATTGAAATGTCGTCAATTCAGGCGAGCTTGTCTCGATTTGTCCCGTTGGTCACTTTCGTAGCCGTCCGCTGGTCGATTGGTGATGGCCCCCGGTTGGCATTTCCCGCGATCCGGCATTCAGTCAGAATTCCAGACGAAAGGCCTGTCCGTATTTCCACAACGCCTGTTCTGGCTTAAACTAGCAGTCTGGTAGTCCGAAAAGGGGTCAGGAACCAATAGCCAAATGGCCCGAAGGGTGCTCCGCACTATTGGTTCCTGACCCCTTTTCGGACTGCCCTGAAGTTCCAACCTTCAGCACGTCCGTCGGAATGTGTGCTGCAGGAAACTGTGATTTCTCCGACAGGTTTTGATCCTATGGCGCCCCTCCATCAGCTCCCTTTCGAAAAACCGCTGTACGAACTCGAAGAACGCATTCTTCGGCTGGAGGCCCAGCAGGCACCAACTCCTGCCGAAAAAGAAATCATGCGCCGCATGCGCGTCGAACTGACGCAGATGACTCGCGAGCGTTTCGCAAATCTAGATCCGTGGCAAACGGTACAGGTCTCACGCCACCTGGATCGTCCCCAGACGGCCGATTATCTTGAGCTTGTCTTTGACGAGTTCGTTGAACTTCACGGTGATAAGGCGTTCGGCGATGATCGAGCCATCGTGACTGGCTTCGCACGACTTGCTGGCCGCAAGGTGATGCTGGTTGGGCACCAGAAGGGGCGCAATCTGAAAGAACGAAATGAATGCTGCTATGGGTTGGCGCACCCTGAAGGCTACCGCAAGGCCATGCAGAAAATGGAAATGGCCAGTCGGTATGGGCTACCGATTGTCTGCCTGATTGATACCCCGGGCGCTTATCCGGGGATTGGTGCAGAAGAACGCGGCCAGGCCTACAACATCGCTGTTAACCTTCGGGAAATGTCCACTCTGGAAGTTCCCATCGTCTGTGTGGTCATCGGCGAAGGTGGTTCCGGGGGTGCCCTCGGTATCGGGATCGGGGACCACGTTGCCGTCCTCGAATTCGCCTACTACTCCGTCATCAGCCCCGAAGGCTGTGCCGGGATTCTCTGGAAAAGTGCCAAGCATGCGGATAAAGCCGCGCGAGCGTTGCGGTTCACCAGCAAAGACCTCGTGGAATTGGGAGTCGTGGACGAAGTGATCCCCGAACCACTCGGAGGTGCACACCGGGATCATTTCAAGATGGCAGCAACTCTGAAGGGACGCCTGGTCGAAACGCTGAACCAGCTGGAGAGTCTGCCGACTGCCGAATTGCTGGAACGCCGCTATCAGCGGTTTCGAAAGATCGGGGTATTTCACGAAACTGGCGCTGAAGCTGCCACGTAGGTCAGAGGTCCGAAAAGGGGGCAGGAACCAATAGCCAAATGGCCCGCAGGGTGCTCCGCACTATTGGTTCCAGGGTTGAAAAAAGGGGTCAGGAACCAATAGCCAAACGGCCCGAAGGGTGCTCCGCACTATTGGTTCCAGGGTTGAAAAAAGGGGTCAGGAACCAATAGCCAAATGGCCCGAAGGGTGCTTCGCACTATTGGTTCCTGACCCCTTTTTTCAACCTACTGGCACCATGTTCTGACGCTTTTCCAGAAACCGCGTCAGGATCGCTTCTGCAATCAGGCAGCACAGACCGGCGATCAACAGAAATCGCCAGAACTTTTGCTGTGATTCCAGCTCCACTGCATCCAGTTGTCGTGCATCCTCCGGCCTGGCCTGAACCTGATTGGCTGTCGTGACCGTAGCGGAGGTCAGTCCCATGGCCTGCAACTGCCCGTGAGGAAGGGGTTCCGTACGACTTTCTGAGGCCGCAACGGTGACGAGAAAATCCATCGATTGAGGACCATCCGGAGTTTCCGCTGTCAATGTCCATCGTCCTGGTCTATCCAGACTGACAGACTGCAATCCCGCTGTTGTCTGTGTGGGACGTGCATTTTCAGCTCCGGCGACCGGCTCGGCAGCGCTTGTCGGGGTGCCGGAGTTCTGCGTATCGCCTTCCGGATTTTTCAAGGTCCACGACGACCCGGCTAACAGGTCTCCGGGATTAAGAGTTGTCCCGACATCGAAAAGCCGATCACGACCCTGCTCTGGATGTGCCAGACGCAGCAATCGCGAAATCATCGGTGGAAAACGACTGGAGAGGGCCCACTGACTGTCAGCAGGATGCCAGCCCGTTGCCAGGACAAAAATTCGGCCGCCAGAAGCCTGCGGGGCTTCAAGAATTGCGGGACTGCCGGAATCAAATTGCGCGAGCACGCGAAGTCCGGACGCCGGTTCCTTCAGAGTCAACACCCGATGATGCCAGATGCGAATGGATGAAAAGTCAGCGAATTGGGCATTCGCAAAAGGTGCCAGAAGGCTGGAGGTCAGATCCGGTGACGTCAGCATGGCGTAGTCCGCGACGGCGGCTTCCTTCACCTCAGCCAGATCGGGAATCAGTGATTGAACGGAGTTGGCCATTTCGACGGAGGACAAAGCCAACAGCAGTATACCGCCGCGGTCGACAAAGGAACGCAGAGCATCTGTCAGTGCCGCGGGAACAGTGTCCGTGACGACCACAAGTCGCACATCAGCCGGAGGTGCAATCGGCGGACTCTCCGGCGGGATCAGATCGAGAACCTGCACGGCCTCCTTGTCATCACCATCCAGCACGCGCTGCAGATAATACCGCATCAATTCCGGATTATTGGCATCGCTGCTGCCTGCATGAGCGATGCGGCGAACCTGTTTCTCTGCGACCGGCAGGTCCACAACGTTGTCGA
>JBDKIW010000122.1:0-3731 GCA_039796955.1 Planctomycetota bacterium | reverse complement strand
TGCGCAGGCACGCCATCTTGCAATTGCCCGGGGAAAACCTCGGCTGCCAATCTTTGTATTTATTCAGCGCAGTGAAACATACTACAGGATTTCGGAACGAGCTGAAATCGACGGGCCATATCCCTGGGATTAGCGCTGGCAAGTTACGCGTACAGCAGGCAAGTTGGCCATCATACCGGGATAAGAGTCCCTCAGTTTCGGGGTTTCAGCGAGCTGGATCAGTTCCCTGAGAATGATATTTGTGTGGCAATTTACGAATCAACTCCATGTGCTTTTGCTCAAACTGCGGATAGTTCACGCAGCGGGGCAGAATCAGTGCTTTGGTTAACGAACTCCGCGTCACCGCGAGTTTGTCAGCGGAAATGATGCTGAGATTCTGCTCCAGTGCGGGGATCTCCCTCTCAACAGCACTGGCACTTCCTGCAACCGCTGATACTCCTGGATCATGCCTGAGCTTTTCGTGAAAGACAGTTGCGGTACACCATCTGTCACTGAGTCTCAGGGATCTTTTCCGGTACGAGTCCACGGGGCCTGAAAAATCCCGAGAATTCAGAACCCGCCCATCCGAAGCAGGTTACAAAAACAGGTTACCGGATGATCAATCGATTCGAAAAGTTGCATTGATGACGTCTTGTCATTCAACAGGACTCACCCTGCTTGCCCATCGCAGTTACAGGAAAAAGTCGTTCTGAATTGTCGTAAAAGGCCGCGTCTACCGCCAGTGCGGGCTGAGTTTCTGCGACGGAGCTGGCAGTACCGCTGTCTACCTCACTTACCACCACATTAACTCCTGATGCAGTTTGATGTGGCTGACTGCTTCCATGGGGCTGGTTTGTTTCCTGTACATCAGGCTGATGCGTGGCATCCATTCCTGCCATTTGAAGAAATCGTTAAACGCTTCAAGGCTGTGATGTTGACGCCATTTATTTGGTCCAGCGCCACCTCCATCCCTGGAGTACCAGGGGTCAAGAATGCATACCTGGTTAGCTGATATGCTGCATCCGATGAGAACAATCGCATGGCCCCCAGTGAGTTGTCCAGTTGTTGCATCCCTGAATCCGCGACGGACGTAGCACGGACCGTGGTTTTCCAGAATCTGATATATCTGAGCAGCTGTCCAGGTTTTTGTGGCTGGAAGAAGAACACCTTCGTAGTTTTCATTCGCTTTCAGATCCCGGTACCTCGCTCCCATGGGCTGCGGATCGTGCCCGCCAGCATATTGTTGCGGAACTCCCAGACGCGGTCCAATTTCCCAGTAGTAACCGACCATGCACGTTGCCGCATACCAGCAACCATTCACCTCTGAACGACTTTCATGTCCGGCGTGAGCACCAATATCTCTTTGGCCCACGTGAGGAACATCCAGCAGAATGAACGACATCGCAGTACCTTTCCTTGTCCGTAAGCATTGGCGAATTCAAATCGAACGTGCAACTAGTGGGTCCTGGATTATTAAAGTGGATAAAGAGCGACATTGGACTACAGGGGCACTTTGGCGTGCCCCTGGAGCGAAGCGACGATTCCAGCTCCAGCATTGCTGCCGTTTTGTCTACCCGCGCAGTATCACCGAACGGTGTGTCCCGAGCAAGGCTATGACGCAGCGATTGAGTTCGGCCTCTGTTTCGACACCGTTGACATGGCGAGTCCACTGAGCGGGCTTCAGAATCGGTCCGTCGCACAGCAATCCATCGGGGCCGCTGCGAGTCGTTGGTTTCAGACTGGACCACTCCCAGTTCTGGCTTCGCTCGACCATCTTTGCCCGCAGGGGATTTCGCTCCACGTAACGCAACACCGTCAGATAATGCCTGTCTGACTGCACTGGAAATGCTTTAAAGCGACCCTGCCAGACATGTCCGCTGCCTTTGTAGTGACGATGATAACGCCGCACGTGAGATGTCATGAGCCATTGCATCCAGCGACTCAGGTCTCCGTCTTCATGCGGCCGCAGCAGCAGGTGAAAATGGTTCGTCATCAGACAAAGCCCTGTCAGCCGCATCGGCGCCTTTTCGTGAGCCTCCCGCATCAGGTTCACAAACGCGGCGAAGTCGTCGTCCTTGTGAAAGACGTCACTGAGGCCATTGCCCATGTTCAGGACATGGTAGACAAAACCACCTCGCGATGCTCTGGATGTTCGTGGCATCCACGCAGATTCACCCCTGCCTTCTCCGGGGTAAAGTAGAATGTCCCAACACTGTTCGGCACGACTTCTGCATACCATTTTGGGATGGAAAATTAACAAAATCTTAACTTGCGCTTTTGGTGAGGTTCTGCCAGGCTTCGGGCATGGCGGAGAAAGCGGACAAGAAAATCAAAGACAAAGACATTGTCGGGCTGAAGTATTTTGATCAGCTGGGCGAGTTGTTGCAGCAGTTGCATGACGTCGGTTGCGAACGCGATCGGGCGGGCAATCGTTCGCTGCATATGGATCAGTACTGCATGCTGATTCTGCTCTACATGTTTAATCCGGTGGTGACCTCGCTGCGAGGTCTGCAGCAGGCCAGTGAGCTGAAGAAGGTGCAGAAGAAGCTGGGCTGTGCACGAGCATCGCTGGGATCGCTTTCGGAATCTGTCGCGGTGTTTGATTCGGAACGCCTGAAGCCCATCATTAAATCGCTGGGCGAAAAGCTGGTTCCGATTGCGGCGGACAAACGCCTGAAGGATCTTAAGCACACGCTGACTCTGGTGGATGGCTCCATCGTCGAAGCGTTGCCTCGGATTGCGATGGCATCTTTCCGCGATGCTCAATCGGGCGGCGGGAAGAAGATGAAGTGGACTCTGCACACGCACTTTGAAGTCGATCGCTCCGTTCCCACAAAGATGGAAGTGACTCCGACAGCCGGTGGGGAGCACGACGAACGAGCCGTGATGGATCGCATGATCGAATCCGATCGAACGTATGTGATGGATCGTGGCTATGCGAAGTTTGAACTGTTCAACCGCATTGTTGATGCCGGCAGCAGCTACGTGTGTCGCATTCGAGACAACAGCGTGTTCACGGTTCTCGAAGAGCGACCGCTGACGGATGCTGACCGAGCGGCTCGTGTCTTATCGGATCAACTCATCTCACTCGGCAGCGTCGGCGCCAAAGGCAAGCCGAACCATCCGGTGCGTCTGGTTGTTATCGAAGCTAAGCCGCACAAGTCGAAGGGAAAGCCGGGGACAGGATCCACCGGCCAGAACTGCGATGGCTTCCTTCGAATCGCAACCAACCTGCTGGATGTTCCGACTGAGATCATCGCTCTGCTGTATCACTATCGCTGGACAATTGAGATCTTCTTTCGTTTCTTCAAGCATCTGCTGGGCTGCCGTCATCTGCTGAGTCATTCTCGGAACGGCATTGAAGTGCAGGTGTACTGTGCGATTATCGCCTGCATGCTGATCAGCCTCTGGACCGGGAAGAAGCCAACGCTGCGGACTCACGAGATGATCTGCTGGTACTTCTGCGGCATGGCCGACGAGGAAGAACTGCTGGCACATCTGGCGCGACTGAAGAAACCGCCCGAGGCTCGAAAACCGATCATCTAAGTTCGCGGGGCACTCCGTCTGCGTCGCCAGTCCCGCTTCACGCTGCGCCAATTTTAAGCCAGAGTGGCTTCACACGGTTGCCTCCGCAGGCACCGCCGCCCCTTTCCCGCCAGCCCCGGCCGCTGAGGCTCTACTCACGATAAAAATTCCACTTCGAAGACTTCCAACAACTATCGTGCCGAACAGTGTTGAGAATGTCCCCTTTT
>JBDKIW010000121.1:0-5826 GCA_039796955.1 Planctomycetota bacterium | reverse complement strand
CGATCGTAAGGTGTCTGATCAGAGATCAGGGTGGATTCGTACAGCATGATCGACAGGCCCCAGAACAGGGAGAAGTTTTCTTCCATCTGGGTGTAGCCGAACGGGGTGACGGTGGTGCCGGACCACCATTCGGGCCGAAAGGCCTCGCGAATCAATGCGCTATATCCGGCGGTGACATTGTCCAGACCTCGGCCACTGGAATGGCGATACTTTCCGAGCACGCTATCGTCCACAGCCACACGCTGCTGACTCAGCGGACGCAGCGAGAGCATTTTGCGACCGAGGTCGCTGAAGGTGCGGCGATCCCAGCTGAATTCGACACGGCTGAGCACCGGTGCAACGGCCTGAGATGCCAGGGCGGCGTTGTCCAGCAGAATCGCCACCGATTCCACCTTGCCTGAGGGATTGCGTTTCAGGACACGTGCGTGACGATCGAGATCTCCGAAGGCATTGACACCATTGAAGTAGTAGTTCGCGCGACCATCCCAGAACAGCCGATCCATGTACACGGCATTAATGACGGACGGGCTGTTGCGGCTGGTCACTTGTCGCGTCTGCGATCCATCGAGCTGAAAAATCGGATGTGGTGTGCTACGTCCAGTATCGTTGACTCGACCGGGAAGTATCTGCACAAAGCTGCGGCTGACAACGCCCTGGGATCCCGTCACCTGTGGAGTGTCCGACAGCACGGGATTCTGGCCCTGTTCATCGGCAGGCTGCAGCGGATTTCGGATCCGGTGAAACGGATAGTCTGTGGCTCGTACTGTCTGATTAGGACCCTGGAATTTCGGGAGAGCCTGCGGTACGGTGCTGTTGGTTGAGCTGGGCCGAGCCTGAGAAGCAGTGTGCACCGGCCCCGGATGCAGGGTGTTGCGTAAACGCAGATCGGCACCTGCATGCCAGTGACAGGTGGCACAGGCTGTGCGTCCGTCACTGCCAGCCTGCTGGTCCCAGAACAGAGCCTTGCCGAGGGCGATTGCTTTTTCCCGGTCACGAATGAATTCATGCAGTTGGGAAGGCCGGGGAATGGCGACTGTATCCAGTGCGGCGGGCGGTGCCGGTTGTTCCGTGACAGTGACCTGACAGACCACGGGACCGGCATCGCCGGTGGACGTGCTGAGTGAGATCAGCTGCAGCTGCACCTGCGAGGACTTCGCGGTGAAATCGAACCTCTGCTCAGCCCACTGCATGGATGAGCCTGACCAGCCTGCGGGCTTTTTCAGAGTGATGTCCCGCTGTAAGTCACCTACCTGCACTCGCAAAGCCCGTGGTGCATCTGCGTTCTTTGTCCAGTTGCCGGACATCAGAAAGCGGACGGTATAGGCCAGCCCCTGACGGACCTGCAGCGTTTGACCGATTGCGCCACTGCTGCTGCCGTTCAGGTCGATCGAATTGGCACCGGTGATCGGTGGCCGGAATTCAGTCACATGCAGACCCACATTTCCCGAAGTTACCTGCCATGTACTTAGTCGCTGACCCTTTTGGAGTATCTGATTCCGAGCAGCGTTCCCCGATCCGGAAAACCAGCCATCATCCACGAGATTACGAGGCTCAGTACCGTACCCTGCGGGAAGGAGACAGCTGAATAATGCGATGGCGAAACTGATCGCAGTGAACCTGCGGCGACAATCCGGAAAACTCATATCTGTCCTTTTCCTGCCTGTTCATGGAGGCCAGCGACGGATGGTCAGTCCACGCATGGCCACCGTTGCAGCACTGACTGACACCATTCGCGCAGATCAGTGCGGTGATTTGGTGAGCCTCCGGAACGGCGAAGACGCCGCAACCGGTCTCAGGCGAGCGGGAGAGGCAAGTAGCGGGGCGATTGGGCGGGAAACCGGGCCGCGTGCGAGGCGATGGTGCCTTCCGGATGCAGCGACTGCAGAGATTTTGCGGGGTGTGACGGCTGTAAGGATTATGCGGGACAGGAGATACGGCGAAGCAGGCGATATTTGGGCCGGTGCGATTTCGGCGGGTGAGATTGTGGTTTTTTGTCAGCAGATGATGGGGGAATTGAACGCTTTGTTCAGGTTTTGAAACATTTTGTTCAGGGTGGGTGTTTGGGATTCTTTGCGCGCGAGGGGCGAGGGGCGAGGGGCGAGGGGCGAGGGGCGAGGGAATAGGGAATAGGGAATAGGGAATAGGGATGAGGGATGAGGGATGAGGGATGAGGGATGGATGACGGGCGGCGGGACCAGAATTAGTTGATGCTGGTTGGTGCGTTGACGGGGGGGAGTTGGTCGAGAAAGGTGCGCTGCCAGAGTTCAAGGCACAGGAGGTTCCAGAGTCGATAGGCGTGATTGACTTTTCCGGAGGTGTGTTCGTCCACCAGGGTCCGGACGGAGGCGGGATTCAGCAGGCCGCGGCTGAGGGCGCGTTCGGACAGCAGGACATCCCGCAGCAGGGGTTGCAGTTCCTGTCGAAACCAGTGATCAATCGGGACTCCAAAACCCATTTTGCGCCGGCTTTGAATGGCTGGCGGAATCAGGTTTTTAAATGTGTCCACGAGCACTTTTTTGGAGCGTGAGAGGGTTTGTTTGACTTCGATGGGCATGCGGGCCGCAAGTTCCACGACTTCGGTGTCGAGGAATGGGCAGCGGCATTCCAGTGACGCGGCCATACTGGCGATGTCCACCTTGGTTAGAATGTCGCAGGGCAGATAGGTCTGCAGATCCGTTGCGGTGATACGTGTGATGAAATCCCGCTGCGGAAACTTTTCCCAGGCCTGAAAAATACAGGCTGCCGGATCCGTGGTCTGCAGTTGGCGACGCAGGTCCGGACTGACCAGCCACTCAAGGCGGGCGGCATTAAAAATCGTGATCCAGTTGAGATAGCGACGTTCCGGATCCTGTGCGAGTGATTCCATCAATCGCTGCAGTCGTCGGCGAAACGAGCGTTGTTCGACCGATGTGGGAAGGCGAGCGACGAGGGACGAGAGGCCTTGACGCAGCAACGGTGGAACCCAGTCGGTCCAGCCTGCAGCGCGGGCAGCACGGTAGCGATCGTATCCGCAGAACAGCTCGTCACCACCGTCGCCCGTCAGCGCGACGGTGACGTGTTCGCGGGCCATGCGGGACAGGTACATGGTGGGAATGGCGGAACTGTCGGCGAAGGGTTCGTCGTAGTGCCAGATCAGGGAGGGCAGGATCTGCAGGGCGTCCGGGGTGACGATCGCTTCGTGGTGTTCGGTACCGAGGTATTGAGCGGCCTGTCGCGCGTATTCGCGTTCATCAAAAGCCTGCACCGGAAACCCAATGGAAAAGGTTTTGACCGGGCGTTGCAGTTGCGCCTGCATCAGTCCGCAAATCACGGTGGAGTCAATACCGCCGGAAAGAAATGCGCCGAGGGGGACATCGCTGCGAAGTCGGAGTCGGACGGCCTGCTGCAATGTGGTCCGCAACTGGTCCTCCCAGTCCGCCACGGATGTGCGAGTGGTGTCCGGTTGGTCGTAGGGAGGTGTCCACCACGTGGTGACATTCCACTGGCCGTTTTGAAGGACGCCGAGGGAGGCTGGCGGCAGTTTGCTGAATCCCTGCAGAATGCAGTGGGGATGGGCGACGTACTGCAGAGTCAGATACTGCAGTACGGCGTCGTGATTCAGTGTTCGTGGCATGCCGGGAATCTGCAGCAGGGCTTTCAATTCGCTGGCAAAGCTGAGCCGTCCGGCTTCCATCCGGTAGAAAAGTGGTTTCTTCCCGAGCCGATCGCGAGCGATGACCAGTCTCTGCAGGCGGGAATCCCAGAGTGCGAAGGCGAACATTCCCCGCAGTCGCGAGACAAACTGCAGTCCTTCCTGTTCGTAGAGATGTACGAGGACTTCGGTGTCACCGTCGGTGCGGAACTGATGTCCGGCGGCAAGCAGTTCGCTGCGTAGTTCCTGATAGTTGTAGATTTCGCCGTTGAAGACCACCTGAATGGAATTGTCTTCGTTGCCGAGGGGCTGGGCGCTGCCGGCGACGTCTATGATGCTGAGTCGCCGATGTCCGAGCGCTACGGCTGGTTTGTCGGGTTGTGGCCTGGAGTTGTGCGCGGGCACTGACAACCAGTGACCGTCAGCGTCGGGGCCACGGTGGCGCAGACTGTCTGTCATTCGCTGCAGTGTGTCGTGATCCACGGCCAGTGCTGCGTCCCACCAGATTGCTCCTGCGATTCCACACACGGGTTATTCCACCTCTGCTGACGGAGCCTGTGAACAAATGGCCGATGTCGCCCCGGCGGGCGTGGTTATTCATAGATGGGGCAGAAGGTGCCGAAGGCCGATTCGCAGAAGACGCCAGGGTCATTGAAGCGGCGTGCCTGATCGAGTGAGGAGATTGCGTCCATGTCCTGAGCACTGAGTTCGAAGTCGAAAATGTTCAGGTTTTCGGCCATACGATCCGGGCTGGACGTTTTGGGAATCACGGAGGTGCCGCGCTGGACGCCCCAGCGGAGCAGGATCTGAGCGGCGGATTTACCGTAGTTCAGTGCGAGGCATTGAATGATGCGGTGGTCCAGCAGCGAATCTTCCGGGATTGCCATGCCCAGTGTGTAGTAACTGGCGGGGCCCAGTGGGGAAAAGGCCGTGAATGCGATGTCTTCCTGCTGACAGAATCGCAGCAGTTTGGATTGAACAAGAAACGGATGAGATTCGACCTGCAGCACGGAGGGCTTGATGCGTGCATAGGACAGCAGGTCTCGCAGCAGGCTGGTGCCGAAGTTGCAGATTCCAATGTGCGTGACAAGTCCCTGGTCGACGAGATCTTCCATCGCTCGCCATGTTTCGTGAATCGGGATGCGGGCTTCTTCCATGCGGGGTTTTTCGGCGGTGGGATCGAAGATCCAGCCCGGTGGATAGCGTTGTTCGATGGGCACATACTTCTGGGCGATGGGAAAATGAATCAGGTACAGATCCAGCGACTGCAGTCCGAGATCCTGCAGGGATTTTTCGCAGGCGGGGCGAACGTGTTCAGGGGCGTGGTAGGTATTCCAGAGTTTTGAGGTGACCCAGAGATCTTCGCGGCGGCAAATTCCGTCCTGAATGGCGCGAGCGATACCCTGCCCTACTTCCTGTTCGTTGCCATAATCGCAGGCGCAGTCGAGGTGTCGATAGCCGGTGCGAATGGCGGTCTGGCACACGGCGGCGGCCTGTGACTTTTCGACTTTCCAGAAGCCAAACCCTGCCGCGGGAAGCTTTGCGCCCGTATTTAACGTCAAGCCTGGAATCATGAATCCGGTCCGGTCTGGCGGAATGAGAATGTGTGTCTTTACGAGCGTGTGTGCGAGCCAGCGTAGTTGCACTCGGTACGCCGTTGCTGCAATCTAACGTGGAATCCGTCCGCCGGCCACTCGCTGTATTTCGTTGGCCCTGAAAATCAGGATGAAAGTTGATTGCGCGCCGGCTGGCGGAGTGATGACTATCCTATGGTTTTTTGGGGGGGGCAGACCGGGTTGGAAAGCTTCGGGACTCAGCGCGATGATGCGGACACGGTGATCGAGTGTGAATCCCACCCCGAAACCGCTACGGGGATCGGCTCGAATGGATTCTCGACGCCCCGAGTTGTCGGCTGCATTCGGTGCATGGCAGCTGGGATTGAGTTGACGGCGGTTGTCGGCAGTGATGGTCCACTCAACCCCGACTCTTCGCCTACAAGGGTGATGAAGGGGGGATTAGTTTTCAGGGAATGCGGGAGAGGCTTGCGGCTCGGGTGGAACCTCGCCCTCCCTGTGAACGAGGCTCCCTGTGAACGAGGCTCAGTTGGACCCCCGCGCTGCTGACGCAGGACGCCACCGAGTTGTGTCAGTGGTGAGTGACAGAATCCAGTGTTGAGGTTTGCTCGGAGGGCTCGA
>JBDKIW010000120.1:0-9057 GCA_039796955.1 Planctomycetota bacterium | reverse complement strand
GGCCGAACCAGTGTGCGGGGGAACCAGTTGCTGGTCGCGCGGGACTCGTTTGCGCGACTGCTGCGATATTCTGAAGCTGGGTGGAAGGTCGAGGATCAGTTGAATGCGGAGGAGGCATCTGCCAGTCTGGAAGGTGTGGTTGCGATGAATCTGGACGGGGTGGCCGGTGATGAAATCGTGCTGGTGGATACGGGTGTTCGGAAGCTGCGGATTCTGCGGAGCGAACAGAACGTGTATCGTCCATGGAAGGAAGTGGAACTGGGCTCTGTACAGTGTTCTTCCACGATGGTCGCAGATTTGAATGGGGATGCGCGGGAGGACCTGTTGTTGATGGGGGCTCAGCAGTTTGCGGTGTTGTACTGTGGTCGATCGGACGTGACTCTGAAAGAGCTGGCCTCCTTCGAATCAACTCGTGAAAAGGCCTTCCCGGTGGACGTGACTGTGGGAGACGTGAATGGGGACGGCGAAGTGGACCTCACGATGATTGACACCAGCATCGATGGTCTTGCGATTCTGAAGCCGAACCTGAAGAGTGGTATCCGGGAAGTGACGCATTTTCGGGTGTTTGAAGAGAAGCGGTTGGTGTCTGCGGCGGCGGAGCGTGGCGTGCAGCCTCGAGAATCGCTGGTTGTGGATGTCACGGGCGATGGTCGATCGGACCTACTGCTGTTGTGCCATGATCGTCTGTTGTTGTATCCGCAGGATACCGGGGAAAATCAGGGCCGACCGGTGGAGAGTTCGGAGAGTGAACAGGTTGGTGCACCGGGAGATGCTGGCCGCTGAGTGGGGGGTGAACTGCGATGCCGGGTGTGAATCGGCGCGTGGTTGGTGCTCACGAGTGGAACGCCGGGACTGGCCGGGGAAAAGGAGAGCCGAGAGATTGAGCGCGGTGCGGGGAGGGAGACCGGCGGATGACGGCGCGCGAGTGGGGTCAGGAATCAGAAGAACCCGGGACTGAGCGGATGTTTGTGTGTCCGGGGCAGACGGCCGCGATCTCGCGGGCATTGCATTTAGCGCGTTTGGGGGCGTCGTGGACCGGGTGTGACGAATGTGAATGGCGTCACCACACGGAAGGACTCTCGGAACGATCGGTCTCCGAGGTGGTACGGATTCGTCAGCGACGTGTGGACGGGATCCAGCGTACGGAATTCGGGGTGCGTGGTCAGTGGTTGAACGCGCTGGACCGCCGCAGTGCCTCAGAGCTGGTACGGATTTTCTGTTTGTGTCTGTTGAACGCCAGGGCCGTCCCGGACACGGTCAGCGGCTTGGCTCCGGGTGAGCCGAGTATATCGCGGGCGGTGCTGCGTCCTGTGATTACGGGGTATGACGGACGAGCATTTTCTCCGGATCTGTACGCGGGGATTACGGCTGCGGTCACGGAGATGGGGTTTGGGATTCTGGACACGGGCCGGACCACGATGGCGGCGCTCCAGGAAGCGATTCGTTCGTCACCGGAGATGTTGGGGGGGATCCTGATTACGGGGTCAGGTTATCCGGCGGCGTGGACGGGGCTGGACGTACTGGACTCCCGGGGTGAAGCGGTTCCGGTGGTCTGGAAGGATTTTGGTGTCCGACTGCAGCAGGTCGTGGACGAACGAGTGCCCGCGGTGCGATCGGTGGCTGAGGTGGATGTGGAAGACCGGGGCTGGCAGCGGATCATGCGGCAGATACGGGGGAATGAGCCGGACGCGACGAGCGAGTCTTCCACGCAAAGCGAGGCATCGACAACTGCACGGCCGAATGTTCTGCGTCTGGTTCTGCCGGAGGAGTCTGCGCGTGCGGCATGGCCGCGGAGGTTGAGTCGGCAGTCGGGTGTGCAGCGCGTGGAGTCGTTTGAGGAGCGATATCGGGACTGGTTGCTGCGATGGTATCCGGAGAACTATGACGCGCGGCTGATTATTCGTACGGATGATGTGTTGCTGCGATCAAGGATTCAGTGGTTGTCGGAACACGCCCGTGTGTCGTTGATTACGGCGCCGGTAGTGGAGCCCGAGAGTCGGGGTGTGGGTCTGCAGAGTCTGGTGATCATGGAAGACGACCGTCGGTTTGAGTGGCGTGATTCGCGTGGAGTGCGAATTTCGGCAGTTGACTTTGCTCGGGGATTGAATACGGCGATTGGTTCGCGAGCCAGCCAGATGACAGCACACGCGGACGTGGTCACGGATCGATTGTGGCTGACGGATGCTGCGCGACCGGTATCAGCGTGGACCACGGAGCGGATTGAGGATGCCCTCGCGATTGCCGGACTGACCCTGCGTCTGCAGAGTCAGGGGCGCCTTGCGTATTACTGAGCTTCGGTGGGCTTGCGGGGCTGGGGGATCTGTCGGGATCCGAGGAAATCAGCGGCATGGGGAGTCGACAGATCACCGTGTTTTTTCGCTTTGAGGACTGATAAACGCTAAAAACCTCAATGCAGTGCCCGGTTTTGTGTCTGAATTCCGGGGGGATCAGTTGTAGAGGACGCGTCTATCCGTTTGAATATAGTCGGTAGCCTGCTGCAGGGACAGTATTCCGGGGGGACCTACGGCCCTCGGTTCGGACTCAGATCTGACAGAAAGTAACGCGGACGTGAAGACAACTGTGTGCAGCGGCGGGGGATGGCCGCGAGTCGTGTTGCGAGGACTTTCGTGGCTGTGTCTGACGCTTTGCATCTCGCTCGGTGGGGCCGTGGCGGACGAGCCTGCGGCGGCGTCTGACGGCGGGGCGACCGAGACAAAAGTGATGATCCGTTCCGGAGCGACCGGGCGATTTGTCTTTGGTCGCTGGGGGGCGGTGACAGGATCGGTCTCCAACAGCAACAACTCGGCGGCACGCAGCCTGATGGTGGTGACACCGTCGACGGGTGGTTTGCAGTATTCCCGGCGGATCGAAGTTCCGGCGCGAACGATTTTTGACACCACGTGGCCTGTGCTGGTAACTGGCAAGAAGGCACCGGGCCCGGTGGACTTTCGTTATCTGCATTTTCCGACGGGCGAAGACGATGGTGTCATTCGCAACTCAGCCAACGAATCGGAGCTGCCTTCGTTTTCCGTGCTGGCCTCGGACGGCCCGCTGGGATTGACGGGGTACCTGCCGGACAATCGTTCGGATGAGCGTGGGGAAGACTTTGCCATGGCGCTGTGTCAGGCGGGTCGATTTAACAAGCTGGGTGTGGCGGGTGTGGCCTCATTTCTGTCACGGGACATCAGTCATCACAGTGAATGCCTGGATCCTCTGGACGCCCTGGCCGTGGGTGATCCGCGACTGAGCAATTACCCAATGGCCTGTGACGCGATTCGTGCCTGGCTGCAGCGGGGCGGTCGTCTGTACCTGCCGCTGGACGTGGTGGGCGAGGACGTAGTTCGGACGCTGCTCGGAGAGTTGTTTCCACTGACGGTTGTTGGAGAAACCTCAAGCAACAACGTCCTGCTGGAGCTGAACCCGGAGTATCCGAAAGCGCAGTATCCGACTCGAAGTGTCGCGCGGGAGTTTGACGAGCCGGTGCGGTACTTGCGGATCGTGCCCGGCACGGGAGAAGTGATCTGGAGTGTGGACAACTGGCCGGTGGCGTTGAGACTACCTGTGGGTCGTGGATTTGTGGTGATCACGGCGATTGATTCGCGTGTGTTTGTGGAGCGTCGCAAGGATGGCGCTGAGGGGGCACCTGCATGGACAACGATTGCCTCCAGTCGTCGGATGGTGGACACCTTATTCGATGCGCGACCGGCACCATTGATTTCGCAGCCGGTGGCAGCGGAGCATGCGGCAGCTCTTGTGGGCTATCAGGTTCCCGGTCGAGCGACGGCCTTTGTGCTGTTGAGTGTGTTTCCGGTGTTGTTGTTTGTGGTGGGTGGCTATCTGTTGCGTCGATCGGCGGGTGAGCGACTGGTCTGGGTCGTGCCTGCGCTGGCGGTGGTAGCAGCGGTACCGGCACTGGTCACGGGAATGCAGATACGGTCGGTGGCACCGAACACGCTGATTGAGACAAGGGTGATGATGGCAGGGACGGGGGCCACGGACGTGGTTTCGGACGGGTTTGCTTCTGTCTATCTGCCGAACGCGGTTGATCTTCCGGTTTCCTCAGAGAGTGGTGCTGTCCTCGACGCTCAATCGGATTCTGCAAACCTCGACTATCGGCGACTGGTCTGGGAGGGGGCTGCTGAGAATCACTGGGAGAAGCTGAACCAGCCTGCGGGCCTGAAGACGTATCCATTGCGAGCGGTGCGGAAGTCGGAACTGCCATTTCGCATCACGGGAACATTTGACGAAGCGGGATTCCGTGCGACGTTGCTGGCACCGGGCTTTGAGAATGCGTCTGACTTTATGATGGCCGGATTGACGCCTGACCACCTGAGTCTGACGCGGGACAGCGATGGGATCCTGCGGGGCACTGAGGATGGGGTTTTGAAATCGGGGCAGTACTGGTCAACCACGTTGACCACAGAAGAGCAGCGTCAGCGAACCCGACTGATGGAATCAGTCTTCTCCAACCGGGACCGCACGGACTTGTTTCCGGCGGAGCAATCGGTGTTGTTCTGGGAATCATCGGACAAGTCACTGCTGAATTTTACATCGGACGATCTGCGGGTGACTCAGAACACTCTGATGATACAGCCGATTCAGTGGATTCCACCGGAAGCGGGCAAGCTCATTACGATTCTGTCGCCCTTTATGACCATGCGATCGATAGAGACGGCGAGTGGTGGATTTGGCGGAATGTACAACAATCCGCGCCGGGAATGGGTTGCCATTGAGACGGCCTCGGACACGTTGCTGGAGTACCTGATTCCTCCGGTTTGTCGTCCGTTCGACGTGGAATCCGTGGAGATCAATCTGGACATTCGTGCGGGATCGCGAAAGGTACAAGTGTTCTCCGGGACACCTGATAATCTGCAGCTGGTGACGGAGCTGGACAGTCCACTGGGGGAACAGGTGATTTCGGTGCCGGTGGAGCTGGCAAAAGTGGCTTCGGAGCAGGGGCGATTTTATCTGCAGATTGACGTCAGCGAAATCGGCGGGAACAGTCAGACAGAATCAGAGATGGGCGAGCAGGACGACAATTATCTCGTGAATCGTTGTCTGGTGAAGCTGAAGGGGCGTCGCAGCGAGCCGAAGATGGCGGCGGTGACGTCGGCGAAATGATTGATTGGCAGTACAGGGACAGACCGTATGCGGGTTGTCGTGATGCTGCTGCGGGGTGTGGCACTGAAGAGCGGACAGGGGAGTCAGGATCTGCATCGGACGCTGGTCTCGGTGGGATCATGAGCAAGAGCGGACAGGCGAACGGAAAGACACAGGAATGGCTAGTGCAGAACCAGTTGTGGAAATTCGGGAGTTGTCGAAGCACTACGGCGAGTTCGTTGCGCTGGACAAGCTCACGCTGACTTTGAATCGTGGGAGCATTCTGGGTTTTATTGGTCCGAACGGAGCGGGTAAGACCACGACGATTCGCATTCTTGTGGGGCTTTCGCGACCGACCTCGGGTTCTGCGAAGATCGCGGGTGCGGACTGTGTGACGGAGTTATCGAAGGTCCGTCGACTTGTCGGGTACATGCCGGACAAGTTTGGTTCGTACGACAACATGCGTGTGCGGGAGTATCTGGACTTTTTCGGAGCCGCATTCGGGATTCCGCGGCGGGAGCGTCAGCGTCGGATTTCGGAAGTACTGGACCTGACCAACGCGGTGTGGATGCAGGACCGTTATGTGGAGAGCTTGAGTCATGGGATGCAGCAGCGAGTGGGGATCGCGCGGACTCTGCTGCACAAACCGGAAGTGCTGATTCTGGACGAGCCTGCGAATGGTTTGGACCCGGAGGCTCGAATTGAAATGCGTTCGATTCTTCTGCGACTGGCGGCGGAAGGACGAACGCTGATTGTGACCAGTCACATTCTGCCGGAGTTATCGCGGATTTGTGATCAGGTGGCGATTGTGGCGGGAGGTCGTTTGCGGGCGATGGGGACGCTGCAGGAAGTGACAAGGGAATTGTCGCAGCGACGCACGATTGAGATTCAGTTATTGACGGCAGACGGGATGCAGAACGCGGCGGCTCGTGTTCGCGCAGCCATGGAAGCGGATGCGGAAGTGACCTTATCGGAAGCGGAAACGATCATCCGTTGCCGCACATCGGCGAACGACGAGAAGCTGGGCGAGTTGCTGCGGCAGATGATTCTGGCGGGTGACCGAGTCGGACAATTCCGTGAAGTGGCCGGGGACCTGGAAGAAGCATTTGTGACCGCGGCCAGAGAGGCAGAAGCAGAGCGAAATGCTCAGGCGGCCCCGCGTCGGGAATCGGCGGAGGTGGCGCGATGAGCGGGATTGGCGTGATACTGGGGCGTGAGTTGCTGGCGATGCTGCGCAGTGGTCGTGTGCTGGCGATTCTGTTGTCGATATCGCTGGTCGCATCGCTGGTTGTGCTGCTGAAGTGGCCGACGACGGCGATTGTGGATCTGGATGGGGCGCGGGGGCGTGAAGTATTTCGCTGGGTGACGTATGCGATACTGGCGGCCGCGATTCTGGTCGTTCCGGTTTTCCCGTCGACGCTGCTGGTGCGGGAAGTTCGCCGCCGCACGCTGGAGTTACTGCTGAACTCACCGTTGCCACGCAGTTCGATTTACTTCGGCAAGCTGTGCGCGATGCTGGGATTTGTCGTGCTGTTGCTCAGCACCACGTTGCCGGCCATGGCCTGTGCCTACCTGATGGGGGGCTTATCGCTGACGGGTGACGTACTGCGGATGTACGGCTTTATGATGGTGGTCTGCACGCAGTTGACGGTGATTGGCCTGCTGGTGGGGACGTGGTGTCGCAACACCGAATCGGCATTGCGCTGGAGTTACGGGGTGACCTTTGCATTGACGATTGTTCCGTGGTTTCCGGACGCTTTGTTTCCGGGCGGGACCAGTCCATTAGCGCGTGGCCTGCAGATGTTGAAATTGATTTCGCCGATCCCCGGGCTGCTGCAGATGCTGAATCAGAATTCGCTGAGTGGCACAGGTCTGATTGAATCGAGGGACGCGGTCGTCTGGTATCTGGGATTTGCGTTCATTTTCATTGTGGTTGGTACGATTATCTGCATTCGTCGGTTGAGTCATTCGTTGCTGGATCAATCCCGCTCGCAGGGCTACATCACAGACGACCAGGACGGCTGGATTCAGGCCAGTCGTCGAGTTCTGTATCTGGTGGACCCGCAGCGGCGGTCAAAGGGCATTCCGCCGCTGATCAACCCGGTCATGGTGAAAGAGTTCCAGTGTCGGCAGTTTGGCCGGATGCACTGGTTGCTGCGTCTGGTGGCTGGTTGTGCGGTGTTGTCGCTGCTGTTGACACTGGCCTCGGCGCGGGGTACGGAATCGCGTGGTGTTGAATACACAGGGGCTCTGATCATTGTGCTGCAGGTGTCATTGATTGTGTTGTTAACGCCGGGACTGGCAGCGGGAATGATTGCCGGTGAGATCGAGGGGGGGAGCTGGAATCTGCTTCGTGCGACACCACTTGGTCCGGCGCGGATTCTGTCTGGCAAGCTGATCAGCGTCCTGCTGACTCTGGCGTTGCTCTTGTGTGCGACGTTGCCGGGGTATGCGGTGATCATGCTGATCAAACCGATTCTGCAGCCTCAGGTGATGCAGGTACTGGGCTGTCTGGTCGCATCAGCCATACTGGCGATGCTGATCAGTGCGGCGGTCAGCAGTTTGTGTCGTTCGACCGCCATTGCGACGACTGTGGCTTACGGGGCTTTGATTGCACTGTTTGGTGGAACGATGCTGATCTGGGTGAATCGGGACGCTCCATTTGGTAATACGATGGTCGAGAACACGCTGCGACTGAACCCGATGGCCGCGGCATTGAACGCGATGCAGGCGGAGGGATTCACCTCGTACAACCTGATTCCCAGTGCGTGGTGGATTGCGGGAGTGTCTTCGGGCCTGCTGTTGGTGTTGCTGTTTGTGCAGACACTGCGGCTGACTCGCCCCGATTAGGTGACCTTCCTCTTGTTTGTCGGATGATTCTGCACAGATGTGTTGGCCAGTGTCTTCCGCTGGAAGGCGCGGAGTTCCGGCATTGCCTGACTGCTGCTGAAATCAAATGATGTCGGAGGACTGCGGGTGAAAGAGTATCCCAGTGGGCATTGGCTGAACTGGTGACGCGTCGGGCGTCGAGAGCGGACGCATTGTTGCTCCGGATGCTTTGATGGCCAAAGCGGGACCTTTGTGTGTCAGCGGGTTCGTGAAGTAGGTTTTTTGTCTGGTGTCTGGTGTTGTGATGTCTGAGATTCAAGCAGCTCCGGTGGGCGAGTGTCCGGACGATTCAATCGTCAATATTTCGTGTTACAAGTTTGTGCGATTTCAGGATCTGCAGCAGCGGCGGGACAGCATACGTGACAAGGCTGCAGAGCTGGGTTTGAAGGGCACGGTGTTACTGAGTCACGAGGGGATCAACCTGTTTGTGGCGGGTTTTCGCAGTGCCATTGGGGCGTTTGTGGATTTTCTGCGGGAGGATCCGGGGCTGGCGGATCTGCAGCCGAAAGTGAGTATCAGCGAGTATCAGCCGTTCAATCGCATGCTGGTCAAGGTGAAGCGCGAGATCATTTCGTTTGGCGTTGACGGGGTTGTGCCGGAGCAGAAGACATCACCCAAGCTGCCGGCAAGAGAGCTGAAGCGCTGGCTGGACGAGGGGCGGGCACTGCACCTGCTGGACACACGCAACGACTATGAAGTTCAGATTGGCACCTTTAAGAACGCCGTTCGACTGGACATTGATCATTTTCGCGAGTTTCCGGATGCGGTGGCCCGGTTACCGGAATCGATGAAGGACGAACCGATTGTGATGTTCTGTACGGGCGGGATACGCTGTGAAAAGGCGGGGCCGTACATGGAGCTGGCGGGCTTTCGGAATGTTTACCAGCTGGATGGAGGCATTCTGAAGTATTTCGAAGAGGTGGGTGGCGACCACTGGAATGGCGAATGTTTTGTGTTTGATCAGCGAGTGGCCGTGGACCCGGCGCTGCAGGAAACCAAAACGACTCAGTGTTACATCTGTCAGGCGGTAGTGACGGCGGAGGCACAGCAACTGCCGGAATATGTCCC
>JBDKIW010000119.1:0-10213 GCA_039796955.1 Planctomycetota bacterium | reverse complement strand
GCCGATCTTCGATTGCGGGCCGACAGACGGTAGGATTCGCCTGCTTTCTGGTCGGCCATTTCGCGGACTCATGTGGTGTCGGCGCTCGACCCTTCCGCGTTCACCGCCTGCTCAGGCGTTGATTCCTCTGCCGTCAGTAACCGGGATCTCTTCATGTCTATGGCTCCTATTCCTTCTGCCGTTGACGAAAACGGTGTTCAGCGTCGAACTGATGTGCGAAACATCGCGATCATTGCGCACGTTGACCATGGTAAGACGTCCCTGGTTGACTGTTTGATCAAGCAAAGCGGTATCTTTCGCGAGAATCAGTCCTTTCAGACGTGTCTGCTGGATTCGAACGATCTGGAACGCGAACGCGGGATCACGATTCTGGCCAAGAACATTGCCATGATGTGGAACGGTGTCCGCATCAATATTATTGACACGCCGGGGCACGCCGACTTTGGCGGTGAAGTCGAGCGCGTGTTGAAGATGGCGGACGGCGCCTTGCTGCTCGTCGATGCCTTCGAAGGCCCGCGGCCGCAAACCCGCTTTGTACTGCAGAAGGCATTGCAATGCGGACTGTCGCTGTTGGTGGTGATCAATAAGATTGACCGACCGGACTGTCGGCCATTCGACGTTCTGTCACAGACCTTTGACTTGCTGGTGGAACTGGGAGCGGACGATAAGACGCTGGACTTCCCCTACATTTACACCAGTGCACGTGAAGGCTACGCGACTCATGACCCGGCCAACAAGGGCGGCGACGTCCGCCCGTTGCTGGAAATGGTGCTGGACAAGATTCCGGGACCGGTCGTGCGTCCTGAGGATCCGCTGCAGTTGATGGTGACCTCCCTTGAGTGGTCTCGGTATGTGGGACGGATTGCCACGGGTCGGATTGCGGCCGGAAAGATTCGTTCGGGTCAGCAGATTGCGATGATGCGTGCTGACGGTTCAAAAACGATGGCGCGTGTTGAGCAGGTGCAGTTCTTCGACAATCTTGGACGCAGTGACACGGCAGAGGCCTCTGCGGGCGACATCGTGGCCGTCATCGGGCTCCCTGATCCGGAGATTGGTGACACCATCGCGGATCCGATCAACCCCGTTGCGCTCGAGCGAATCGCGGTGGATGAGCCCACATTGTCCATGAAGTTCACCGTCAACAGCTCACCACTGGCGGGCCAGCACGGCAAATTCGTCACCAGCCGCAATCTGCGAGACCGGTTATATCGCGAATTGCAGTCTAATGTGGCTCTGCGAGTCGAAGAGACAGACGACATGGACGCCTTCAAGGTGTCTGGTCGAGGTGTTCTGCATCTGGCCGTTCTGATTGAAACGATGCGGCGCGAAGGCTACGAGCTGTCCGTTGGAAAACCCGAAGTGATCGTGCGGGAAATCAACGGCAAAAAGTGTGAGCCGTACGAGTTGCTGGAAGTCGACGTCCCCAGCGCTGACCTTGGGCCAGTTATGGAGTTGGTCGGAGCTCGACGTGGGCAGGCCAAGGCCATGTCTACCACGGCCACCGGGATGACTCACATCGAATTCAGCATTCCGGCCCGCGGTCTGATCGGCATGAGAACTCGCATGCTCAACGCCACGCGTGGTGAAGCCATCATGCACCACCGGTTTGAGGACTATCGGCCTGTCGAAGGGGAGATTCCGCATCGCCAGAACGGGGTGCTGATTTCTCAGGACAGTGGTCGTGCCATCGCTTATGCCCTGTGGAAACTGCAGGAGCGAGCCGACATGTTCGTCAACCCTGGCGACGACGTCTACGAAGGCATGATCATCGGGGAGAACAGCCGAGACAACGACATGACTGTGAACCCGATCCGGGAAAAGAAATTGACCAACATTCGTTCCGCCGGGGCCGACGACGCCGTGTTGCTGCGACCTCCGCGTGAGATGACTCTGGAAGCCGCACTTGAATACATCGAATGGGACGAGTACGTCGAAGTCACTCCACAGGTGATCCGTCTGCGGAAAACGCTGTTGACGGAAACCGAACGGAAGCGACAGCACCGAAGTAAGGGTTAGTAGCACTTCGGTCGTTCTGCCCAGATCACAAGCTGGCCCCCCGTGATTGTGTCAATCTCGGGGGGCCTGCTGTTTTACAGAGCGCGAAAACTGATCGAAGACTGATCGAAAACTGATCGAAGACTGATCGAAGACTGATCGAAGACTGATCGAAGCGGGGCGGCGTCCCTGGCCAGTCACGGTCAATTGTCTCCCAAACTTGATCGCTGCAGCATTGGCTCGCTCGCATTCCAACTCCAGTTGCCCCGTCGCAGCAGGCGCTCCTGCTGGTCTCCGTCCGGCAGTTGGGCAGGATAAGGGCCACGGACGGGATTCGGGGTTTGGGAGGCCACGAAAGCCACTGGCTCGCTGACCTGGGTTGACGAACTGACCCATGGATCAAATCAGAGCGGACGGAGTTGAGTTGGTGGGGGCCCCTGGAACTTGTGCTCAGATGAGAGAAACCTGTGGCCAATCGGCCACAATGGGTCCGCACCGAAGGCAGTTTCGGGGTTCTGTCGGTCGGCACGGCGGTCAGGGGCCTGTGTCCCGGTGGTCCACTTTGAGGCCCTGCTGCACGGGATCCCGTGAAAACTCGGGAAATAGCCCAGTCTTTGGGCTTTATTTTGAACGAATCTGAGTAAGATAAGGGTTGAGCTGGGCAGATTCCCGAGATCAAAACACACGGGTAATCTGCGTTTTTGGGAATCCGGTCGGTTAACCCTCGCCAGAATCTGGCGGAATGAAAACAGCCCATTTCCACGGTAAATCCATTTTGTTGTGAGAGTTTTTCATGAGCACTGTGTCCGCGTTGCCCTACAAGGTTGCCAACATCGAACTGGCCGAACTTGGGCGAAAAGAGATCGAGATTGCAGAAATTGAAATGCCGGGTTTGATGGCACTGCGCGAAAAGTACGCGGACAGTCAGCCACTCAAAGGCGCCCGCATTGCTGGCTGCCTGCACATGACCATTCAGACCGCCGTTCTGATCGAGACCCTGAAGGCTCTGGGTGCTCAGGTACAGTGGTCCAGCTGCAACATCTTTTCGACGCAGGACCATGCTGCCGCGGCCATTGCTGCCGTTGGTATTCCAGTGTTCGCGTGGAAAGGTATGACCGCCGAAGAATTTGACTGGTGCATCGAGCAGACTCTGATCTTCCCGGACGGCCAGCCGCTGAACATGATTCTGGATGACGGTGGCGACCTGACGACCATGGTCCATGACAAGTTTCCGGAACTGCTGGCCGGCATTAAGGGCCTGTCCGAAGAAACGACCACCGGCGTTCACCGCCTGCACCAGATGCTGGCGGCCGGCAAGTTGGCGATCCCGGCGATCAATGTCAACGACTCTGTCACCAAGAGCAAGTTTGACAACCTGTACGGCTGCCGCGAATCGTTGGCAGACGGCATCAAGCGAGCGACCGACGTGATGGTGGCCGGCAAGGTCGTCGTTGTGTGCGGTTACGGGGACGTGGGCAAGGGCTGCGCCGACGCAATGGACGGTCTGGGTGCCCGAGTGATCGTGACTGAAATCGATCCCATCTGCGCCCTGCAGGCGTTGATGGAAGGTTACCAGGTCACCACGATGGACGAAGCCGCTGCGATCGGCGACATCTTCGTGACAGCCACCGGAAACATCGACGTCATTCGTGGCGAGCACCTCGACAAGATGAAGCACCAGGCGATCGTGTGCAACATCGGCCACTTCGACTCAGAAATTCAGATTGCTTACCTGAACGATCACAAGTCGGTCCGTCGGATCCGGATCAAGTCGGCCGCTGACGAAGGTGGCCCGGTTGACAAGTACGTCTACCCGAACGGCAAGGCGATCATCGTGCTTGCTGAAGGTCGCCTGGTGAATCTGGGTTGTGCAACAGGTCATCCATCCTTCGTGATGAGCAACAGCTTCACGAATCAGGTCATGGCACAGATTGCACTGTGGACCGAGACCAGCAAGTACGCCGTCGGTGTGCACCTGCTGCCGAAGGAACTGGACGAAGAAGTGGCACGTCTGCACCTGTCCAAGCTGGGTGCCAAGCTGGAAGTTCTGACCACGGCTCAGTCCGAATACATCGGCGTTTCAGCCGCTGGTCCGTACAAGCCACAGCACTACCGCTACTAAGATGGTTCGCCAGCTGCTCAGCTCGCAGGACTGAAGAAAACTCAAAGCCCGGACTCTGGCACATGCCAAAGTCCGGGCTTTTTTGTTTCACCCGCCTGGCCAGCGCGTGGACGACCGTTGACCAGCGACAACGGCAGGTTCTCAGGGTTCCTATGCCAGCGCATGCCATCTTCCGCAGTGTCTGCCGGCTGGAAAGACCATGAACTGCTACTGTGGCAAATGTGGCCGCGGTGCCCTGGCTGGCCAGTGGTCACCGCAATCTGTGGCGTTGCGAACGCGACCCAGCCAGAACCAGGCATGGACCAGGCGTTGGTTGGGGGGCAGCTGCAGTCGGATTTCACGTCGCACATACAGCTCCTCGGCGACACCTTCTGCTGCATCCAGCTGCTCCAGGGTTGCCTCATCGACCTCGTAGAGTTCGCCGTGGACGGCCAGCCCCGTGGGCCATTCCACGAGCCCGGGATAGTGGCCGAGGTCAAAAAGTCGGTACAGCGGTTCGGTTACCGCGGTTCCGACAAAAGTGGCGTGTGCCAGCAGTGAGTGCAGTGCATAGCCGCGTTTCAGTGAGCCATAGACAAAAACCAGCTGCGACATCGGCGGGGCAATCCACGGGCAAATTCGGGGAATTGAAACAGGAATGTCTGTGTGGAGGCTGTTCCTGTGAGAATCACGGCCAATAATCCGGAGTTGGCCGAAGCGCTACAGCGGGAATTCTCTTGTCCCGGATTCTAACCGGGCGGGAGGTCCGCAGACAGGGTTTACAGCAAGGCTGATGGGCAGGAACACAGAGGATGGCTGTGAGCTTGTCCGGGCATGGGCTGTCCGGGCCCGCAATTTCAGTGAAATCCTGATAACAGAAACGAGTACACGATGAGTGATGGAGCCCTGCCGCAGACACTTGCGGAGCTGAGAGCCAGTGGGTGGAAATCGCGTTCAGTCAAACAGGAGATTCAGGAGAATTTCCAGAGGCTGCTGGGGAGCGGTGAAGAGTTGTTTCCCGGCATGGTGGGCTACGAGAACACCGTGGTTCCGGAAATCAGCCTTGCCCTGCTGGCGGGCCATGACATGCTGTTTCTGGGCGAGAAGGGCCAGGGCAAGAGCCGCATGATGCGACTGCTGCCGAGGTTTCTGGATGAATTTCTGCCGTATCTGGATCTGCCGGGTTGTCCCGTACATGAAGATCCGTATCAGCCGATCACAAGTCAGGGCAAGCGCTACGTTGCGGACGTGCCTGAGGATCAGATTCGGATCCTGTGGTGGCCTCGGGATCAGCGTTACGCGGAACGACTGGCACCGGGCACGAAATTCGCCGACATCATCGGGGAAATTGATCCGGCGAAACTGGCTGGCGGTACCAGCATGTCAGCTGAAGAGGCGCTGCACTTCGGACTGATTCCACGCATGCATCGTGGCATTTTTGCTATGAACGAGTTGCCGGAGCTGGACGAACTGGTTCAGGTCGGCCTGTTCAATATTCTGGAAGAGCGTGATGTGCAGATTCGCGGCTATCCCGTGCAGTTCCAGCTGGACGTAATGATCCTGTTTTCAGCGAATCCAGCGACCTACAACCGCAGCGGAAAAGTCATTCCTCAGCTGAAGGACCGTATCGGCAGCCTGATCCAGACGCATTACCCGAATGAACGGGACGCTGGTATTCGCATTATGGAGCAGGAGTGCGAGATTGCTCTGGATGGCGAGTTTCCGGTGGTGGTGCCCTGGTTCATGAAGCAGATCATTGAGGAGATCAGCCGCAAGGCTCGTCGCAGTCGGTACATTGACCAGCAGTCCGGAGTGAGTGCGAGGTTCAGCATTGCCAACTATCAGACGATGATTGCCAGTGCTCGTCGTCGTGGCGCGGTGCTTGGAGAGCGACCGGCAGTCCCCCGAATCAGTGACCTCGGGCACCTGTACTCATCGTCGCTGGGTAAGCTGGAAGTGGATCTGATGAGCAGTCATCAGATGAGTGAACGGCAGGTGCTGGAAAGCGTGGTCGCTGAAGCGATTCGTACGGTCTTTGAAGAGTACGTTGAGCAGCATGGTCTGGACGAGATTTCAAAGATCTTCGCGAAGGGTGTCCGTATTGAAGTGGGCGACATGTTGCCCAGTGCGCACTACGAATCGTTGCTGAAGCGAGTGCCTCCGGTGTGGGACAAGGCCTTCGAAGTCAACGCCTCGGAGAACGCCGCGATGCGGGCTTCCTGCGTGGAATTCGTGCTGGCCGGCTTGTACTCCACAGAGAAGATCAGCCGGTCTCAGCGACACGGAATTGTGACCTACGATGTCTGAAGAGTGTCTGATGTCTGAGGTGTGGCCTCAGTGACGCATCAGCGCAAACAGAAAGCCGGACTGGGCAGGCGATCAGAATCGCCAACTCGGTCCGGCTTTGTTTTTTAGCTATCCGACTTTGTGCCGTGTCCCAAAGACTGTGTCAGTGACCTGCGACGGCCGCGACACTTTCCAGGAAGCCCTGCAATTGTCGGCTGCGGACAGGGTGCTGCAGCTTTCGCACGGCCTTGGCTTCGATCTGTCGGACACGTTCACGAGTGACTTTGAAGATTCGACCGACTTCCTCGAGCGTGTAGGTGTAGCCGTCACCCAGGCCGTAACGCAGCTTGATGATTTCGCGTTCGCGGTAGGTCAGCGTCTTCAGCACGGTATCGATTTTGTCCTTGAGCATTTCGGAGGCGGCATTGCTGACCGGGCTGTCATTGCCACGATCCTCAATGAAATCTCCGAAGGCACTGTCATCACCTTCACCGATGGGTTTGTCGAGGCTGACTGGTTGACGCGAGATTCGCATAACGCGTCGCGCTTCGTCCAGAGGCACCCCGGCAGCTTCCGCCATTTCCTCAACCGTGGGTTCCCGACCGATTTCCTGCAGCAGCACGCGTGCGGCGGCTCGCAGTTTGGTCATGGCTTCGATCATGTGAACGGGCACACGGATAGTGCGTGCCTGGTCAGCGATTGCGCGAGTGATTGCCTGGCGAATCCACCACGTGGCGTAGGTGGAAAACTTGTAGCCGCGGCGGTATTCGTACTTATCGACTGCCCGCATCAGGCCCGTGTTGCCTTCCTGAATCAGATCCAGGAAGGTCAGTCCGCGGTTACGGTACTTCTTGGCGATCGACACCACCAGCCGCAGGTTGCCGCCGGAAAGATCGCGCATCGCCTTGTCGTACTCGTTGTGTCGCTGAACGATGGTCTGGACTCGGGCCGCCATGGAGGCCGGAGTTTCGCGGGTGAGGGCGATCAGTTCGTCCAGTTCCTTCTGCAGGTGACGTCGTTCATCGACGGCCGAAGTGAGGTTCCGGAGGCTGTCGACCTGTTCCTGCAGTTCGGTCATGCGAGCGGAGATTTGTTCCAGTCGCTTCATGCAGGGCTGCAGACGCTGAGTTCGCAGGCTGAGTTCTTCCAGCAGTGTCACACAGCGACGGCGGCGTTCTGCCACGCGGTGGTGCAGTGCGGCCTGTTCTTCGGCAGACAGGTTACCGGCAGCGAGACTGGCATGATCTTCCGTGTCGCGCTGTCGGATATTGTCGATCGTGGCCAGATTGATGGGCATACGTCCCAGAATCTGTTCCTTCTCCAGACTTTCGGTCATGGAGACCTTAATCGTGCGATCGAACGGCAATTCGCCACGATGGACGCGGACCAGAGTTTCGTGGCAGTAGTTCAGGGCGAACTCTGTGGACAACAGAGCCCGACGGAAGCGTCGACGTGTGACTTCAATCTGCTTGGCAAGGAAGATTTCTTCTTCGCGTGACAGCAGAGGAATCTCGCCCATCTGGCTGAGGTAGACGCGAATCGGATCTTCACCGCCGCGGCCTTCGTCATCGATGCGGATTTCCTGTTTCCGTTTTTTCCGGGAGGACAGCGGAATGGAATGACCGACGACTTCCGGATCCGGCTGCAGCGGGATGTTCAGTTCCTCGAGGAAGATGATCAGGTTGTCGAGGTGCTGCGGGTCAGCGGCTTCGTCGGGCAGATAGGAATTCACCTGAGAGAAGGTCAGATGTCCCTGGCGCATTCCGGCCTGGACCAGATTCCGAAGGCCTTCATCGAGATATTTCATGGTTCATAACTCCGGGCAACATTAGTACTTCGGACGTGGTGCAATGGTGGGAATCAGACACACCGTGCGAAGCGGTTCTTTATGACAACATTATTTGAAAGACGAAGGGTTTCCCATTTGACTTTGACGAAACTGTTGCAGGCGGCGGAGCGCATTGCGTGTTTCATCATTCAGTTCGTTCGCGGATTTGTCGGTTGACGCAAGCAACTGGCGGGACAATTGTCCGGCCTGTTTTTCGCGTTTCTCCAGAAGAGGTCCGAGGACTCGTTCCAGGTGGGGAGGAAACGATGTTGCCGGCCCGTCGGTGGATTTCCCTTCGGACATCAGCCGAAAAATGCCTTTCTCTTCTGCAGAGTCGAGAACTGCATTGATCAGGCTCAGGAGCTCTGAGTCTGAGTCAGCTGCAATCATCAGTCTGCCTGGTTCCGGAAGTTCTCCTTCTTCCTTCCAGAGATCGATGCACAGCGCCAGCAGTCGCTGATGCCGTGTATTTTCAATGTCGTCCGGTCCGACATGATGTCGGATCAGATCGATGGTTTCAGGACAGGTCAGGATGATTTCCAGGAGTTCCCGTTCGGCCTTTTCGATGGCATTTACGGGACGAACTGCTGGTTTAGCAACCGGGCTGTCCTGAGGTTGTCTGAGATCAATTCGTTTCTGTGCGGCATTCCGCATTTCGTTCAGTTGCTGACGAGCCACTCGCTCATCCACCTGAACTCGCCAGCAGACATTCCGAAGAATCAGGTCTTCACGAATGCTTCCAGCCAGCCCGGGGGCTGATGCAAGAAACTCCAGCATCTGACCAAGCACCTGCTGACGACCTGCAACGGTTGTATTGCCGATGCGTTTCAGAACCGCCTGCAGCTTGAACTCCCATGCTTCCGACGCTGACTCAGTCAGACGCAGGAAATCTTCACGAGTGTGCTCCTCAAGATAGTCCGCAGGATCCTTGCCTGACGGAACATTCAGAATTCGGAGGTCCAGATCCTGGGCAACGAATTGCGATATTGAGCGTTCTGCCGCGCGTTGCCCTGCGTCATCACTGTCGAAAACAAGCACCACACGCGGAGCAAAACGTCGCAAAACCCGAACATGATCTTCTGTGAGTGCCGTCCCCAGAGTGGCAACCGCATTGGTCACCCCGGCCTGATGACAGGCAATGCAGTCCATGTATCCTTCAACTATGATCGCGCAGCCCTGCCTGCGAATGGATTCTCTGGCTCGATCGAACGAATACATCATTCGACGTTTCTGGAAAATCGTACTCTCCTGACTGTTCCAGTATTTCCCTCGGTTCTGGTCGTTGCGTCCGGGCAACACTCGTCCCCCAAACGCAACAATTCTGCCATTCTCGTTGAAAATCGGAAAAATCAGTCGATCCGCCAGATCCATCGGCGAATACCCCTGCCCGTCGTCCCGTTCCCGAATCAACCCGGCTGCCACCAGCTGCGCCGGGGTGTATCGACCACGAGCCTTCTCCTGAAACCAGTAGCGATCCTCCGGATGGTAACCCAACCGGAAATTCTCCACGGTCTCTGCGGACAGTTTTCGTTTGGCAACGTACTCCCGAGCATGCTCGGCAAACCGTCCTGAACGGAGTGCCTGATGCATCAGGTTCGCTGCCCATTCCACTACTTCCAGGGCGTCGGACTTTGATGGCCCGCCGCCTGGCTGGTCCTGCCGGTGACGCTTTGGAATCTCCAGACGCGCTCGACGCGCCAGGCTTTCCAGTGCCTCCGGAAAGGACACCTTCTCGATATTCATCACCCAGCGAAAACAGTCACCACCTTCGTCACACACCCAGCACCGATACGATTGACGGTCCGGGTACACGAAAAAGGAGGGATTGTGGTCATCGTGAAATGGACACAACCCCAGATACTGGCGACCACCATGCTGCGGTTTCAGAGCCACAATCTCGGACACCAGATCTACCAGATTGGTGCTGGAGCGGACGAGCTCTTTGAAGTCATCACCCGTTCCGTACACTACTCTGCTCCACCTGGCGAACCAATTCACGGTTC
>JBDKIW010000118.1:0-13863 GCA_039796955.1 Planctomycetota bacterium | reverse complement strand
TTTCCCACAGAGACGCCCGGAGCGTTTGTCGTTGGGTTGGAGCGGACGGTGGGGATTTTTGACACCCGCGACAACTCATGGCGCCCCTTCATTGAGGGAATTGAACATGACGTGGACAACACGATCATCAACGACGCGGTGGTGTTTGAGGGCAATCTGATTTTTGGCTGCAAAGAGCTGGAATTCAAAACGCCAAAGGCGGGGTTGTATCTGTGGCGCCGCAGTGATGGCAGGACGATTCGACTGGATCGGGAGCAGATCTGTTCCAACGGCAAGGCCGTCGTGCGAAATTCTGATGGCACGCTGACATTGTACGATATTGACTCCTGCACACGGCGGATTGTGCGGCGTCCGCTGAATATCGAAGCGGGTGAGCTGGGAGCGGCCGAAACGGTTGTGGATCTGACGGCGGAAGAGATCTTTCCAGACGGGATGATTCTGACACCTGACCATCAGAGTCTGATCGTGGCTCTGTACAACCCGGGCGACCCCGATGCTGGTGAAGCGCGGCAGTATGGCCTTCAGGACGGGATGCTGCAGGCGGTCTGGAAATGCCCCGGATCTCCACGGGTCACCTGTCCTCAATTGGTTGAGCAGGCAGGAAAGATCCGGCTGGTGCTGACGACTGCGGTCGAGCATATGAGTGCGGAGCAGTCTGAGCGTCATCCGTCAGCGGGATGTTTGTTTATTGCCGATACGGAATTCAGCAGTGCTGGCGATCAGCCGACGTTCAGGAATCCATTTCCAGGATAGTGAGACGGGCCGCTGCGTTGGTCCTGGTGAACCCACACGCTGAAGGGCAGGTCGGTCAAGGCACGTCCGGGCTGGATATCAGCGCCCTCGAGAGTGACGGTCATCGAGGAATTGCATAGAAGTCACGACGGGAACTCCGGCCCTGGGATAACACGCCTTTTGCGGAGCCTTTGGGGCCGCCCGCCTGGACCCCGCGACGTGTGTTTCCTTGCCGCGCGTGTATTGGCGAGGGCGAGTCACCTGCGTGCGGAGGTGAAGTGACGGTGTTGTCACTCCAGAATAGTGCCACTCTGCAAGGGAGTTGCCGCTCCGTGACCGTCGCGGCTCGTTGGGTTGGGCGTCGGCGGCCTGGTGGGTTCAGATCATCGGAACTTTTCGGCGAACGAGTTGAACGGGCAACCCCCAGGGATCGCGGAGCATCGCGAAGTCATCACCGGATGGCAGTGTGTGCACATCAGCGACGATGGTCGCTCCTGCGGCCGTTAAACGGCGCACATCACCGGCAAGATCTGAGGATGAGAAGGCGAGGTGCAGTGCGGGGGGCTGGGTGGCGTGAAAGTCGAGGGCTGGAGCATCGGGATTGCTGTACAGTTCCAGCATGACAGTGCCGCTGACATCGGCAAGGAAGTGCACAAAAGGCACCTCCATACCGCGTCGTTTGACCTTCATGCCGAGGTGTTCCACGTACCAGCGGGCCATGTTCAGGGAATCGGGAACATTGAGAGCGAGGTGTTCGATTTTCATATCAGGGGCCGGAAACAGAGTCTTGAATGGGTTCAGGAAACAGGAGTTTTCTGCGTGCCTCGGCACTCGGCGCGGGGGTCAGGGAGTTGCAGCTGTCTGTGGGACGCGGGACTTTTTCCAGCGGCTGAAGCCAGCCTTGAGGAACGTCAGGAAGTCTTTGCCATTGGAGGGATCGAGACCCTGAAATGTGGCATAGACCTGACTTCCGTCCGGGGAAATGATGGCATAGCTGGGCATGGTGACGTCATCCAGCAGGTCTGTCGCCAGCTTTTTATTGGCCTTCAGAATGGTGGACTGAAGTTGGGTGTCAGAAATGCCTGGAACCTGATCGAGGTAGGCCTGGGTCAGCACAAAGTCTGCCAGGAGTTTCAGGACGGGTTCCTGTGCGAGGACAGTGCGTTCCATTTGTCGGCAGTTGACACAGTTGACGCCGGTGATTTCGAGGAAGACGGGACGTTGTGAGTTGACGGCCACGTTGACTGCTTTGGGAAATTCGAGGGAGTAGGGGAGTTTGTGGTGATAGATGACATAACCAAGCCCTTCCTGCTGACGCACGTCACCGGACTTGATTTCGGGCGGTGCGAAGGCAGCGACCAGGTTCCAGACGGGATCAGCGGGTAGATTCAGGTTCAGCAGTCCAGCGGCGAGGCGACCGGAGAACAGGAGGAATCCGGCCACGAAAACGAATCTGGTCAGCGATGGTTTGGGCCGCATGCCAGCCTTGCGAAACAAGCCGGCGAGGTAAAGACCGGCACCGGCCGACAGCAGAAACCAGGTCCAGAGGAAGCCCGTGTAGGTGATGAAGACCGGGATACCGCTGGCGGAGAGGCCGATATCAGCGACGCTGAGGAACTTGACCACGGCGGCAAGTTCGACGAGTCCGATGACGAATTTCACATCGTTCATCCAGCCTCCGCTGCGGGGCAGCTTGTTCAGCATGCGTGGAAACAGGGCGAGGACAAAGAAGGGGGACGCGAAGGCGGTCGAGAAGCCGAGCATCCCGAGCACCGGCCAGAGGAAATCGCCCTGTGCGGCAATGACCAGCAGAGAGCCCACGAACGCGAAGGTGCAGGTGAAGGACACCAGGGTGAACGTGAGCGCCATAAAGACGACGCCGATGATGCCGCCGGTGGATTCGCGGGTAGACGTCCATGTCACCAGCCAGCCGGGGATCTGGATGTCGACAGCGCCCAGCAGCATCAGTGCGAAGAAAATGAACAGTCCACTGAAGAAGAGGTTGAGCCACGGGTTGTTGGCCAGATCTGTCAGGCTGGATTCACCGAACAGTTTGGCCATGGCCAGTCCGAGGATTGTGAAGGCTGCGATGATGGACAGGCTGTAGGCAAATGCCAGTTTCAGGGAGTTCCCGGGTTGTTTTTCCTCCTGTTTCAGGAAGAAAGCGACGGTGATGGGGATCATGGGAAAGACGCAGGGCGTCGCCAGAGCCACGAAACCGGCACCGATGGCGGTGAGCATGAACGCAAAGAAGCCTTCTCGCGGGTTCCCGCCCTGCTTCAGGCCTTTGTCATCGCCGGTTTCCGTGCCTGTTGTGGATGGATTCGCGTTGGTGTCGGGCGGCGTAGTGACTGCCGGATTGGATGTCTTGTTTGTGGATTGTGACTGCAGTGAGACCTGAAATTCGGCGGTGGTGGGTGGCTTGCAGATGCCTTCGCGGCAGATCTGAAACTGGATCGAACCGGCCACATTGACGCTGGGATCGGTGACCTTGAACTTGCGGCTCCAGGTGACATTTCCGTAGTGGACGCGTTGTGTGATTCCGTCGAGTGGAGTTTCGATTTGCGGTGCGGCTGATGCCTGAAAGGCAGGGTCCACGGGCTGCAGCCCGGCGGATTGTGTCAATTCGACCAGGGTGGGGATGCCGGCCATTTCCGGATCCTGGTCAAGTGCGAAAATGTGCCACTCATCTTCGATGGTTGTTGCGAGGCGGAGAGTGACTTCATCGCCCACGCCGGCATTTTCGGGAACCAGTGAAACTTCGATCCGGACTGCACCTGCTTTGGCGGACTTACCAAAGCCGATGACGGGAGTGATCACCTGGTTCGAGGCTGATGGTGTCGCCGGGGGGACGTCGTTGGCAGCGGGAGCGGCACCGTCAGGGGCGGGCAGAGTCGCGGAGAAGGGGGCGTTGTCGATGGGACGACAATCCATGCTGCTGCAAAACAGCCCTGAAAGTTCTCCGGACACGCCCTGGCCGGCCTTCAGGGGGCCCTGCAGAATCACCGACCACGTCACTTTGTCGTGGAACTTCTCTACCTGTTGCTGAGTGGTTTCGTCGAGCACGGACTTGGGGGCGCGATCCGGCGTCCATGAACCGGCCATTGTGACACCGGGGGGCAGCGTCAGACGGATCGTCGTCGCGGCGTTGAACGCGGGGTTCATCGAGTAGGTGTAGCAGTTTTCGGGCAGAGTCAGAGTGACCTGCAGTTCGGACTTGTCGGTATCGACAGCTTTCAGGCTGGCGTCGACCACGACATCCATATCGAGGTTACTGGTGTTACCGAACTGAAGAGGTAATTCCAGCTGTCCCGGGAGGAGATCCTGAGCGGCGAGTTGCGTGTGGCAGCACGCCAGCAGGGAGGCGAGTACGAGACAAAGACGGATGGACTTCATGGGACAGCCTCGGTGTTCGGAAATTCATCTGAGACGAGGAGACGGTTGTCATGTGGGTAGGCTGATCTCAGCGAGCCGGTGAGACAATGCGAGTGAACTGAAAGATAGCGTGCCGACCGGTACCGCGGTGACGCTTACCGAAGGCGAGCGACTGGGGAAGAGTTCCAGTGGACCGGGAGATCCGGTTGGCGATTTTCAGGTTTCGTCGCGATGTCTTCGCATGGATTGCAGTCAGGCTTGTGACTGAAAAGGATAGTCGATTCGCTCTGAAAAGGCTACGGCGGTCCCCTGAAAGCGGTGTTTTCGGGAAGTCTCGGCCGCGGGGGCACGGGAAACTGACCTCGGTTCGGCAGGATGCCCGTTCCAAGTCCCTGGGGGACAACCACGTCGGATCGAAGAATTGCAAAAAACGACTAAAAACGACCGACAACGGCAGCGATTCCGGGGAATGCGAAAGCGTTACCGATTTGAAGGGTGAACCGACTGATTTGCTGGAAACGGGTTGGTTTCCCGGCGAATCCACGGACGGGAATTCCAGAGAAAAGCGAAAATTTGGAACTCTTTTTTTATGGCGTTTCCCATTGAACCTGCGATACTGAGGCAGTGAATGAGACTGAGTCTCAGGTTCAGTTCGCCGTGACTTGGTCTGCTGGTGATTCTGGTTCGTAACGCCGGGGATTGCGTGTTCCGAATTCGGGACGCACCTGTGGGCGTTGGAATTTGCTGATTTGCAGCAGTAATGGTGTATTGGGCCGATTGTTGACTTCTTTTTGCAACGGGCGGGCGTGGGCATGAAGACCTTGCGACTTGCAGACATCGATCCTGGTGCGACGGCGGTGGTCACGGAAGTGGCTTCCGGCTACAGCATTTCGTCGCGACTGATGGAGATGGGTTTTGTGCCGGGGGCGGTGGTGCAGGTGTTGCGCAGGGCGCCGTTTCGTGGTCCGGTGCAGTACCGGATTCAGGGTGTCTCGGTCACCATGCGTCCCACGGATGCCCGGTGCGTTTCGGTCGAGACGCTCAGTGACGTGCATGATTCCTGCTGCTGTGAGAAGGCAAAAGCGGAATCACGACTCCGTGCGGAACTGGTGGGAAGTTAGTTGCTGAGCGTGGCCCTACCAACCATTGCCTGAAGCGGCCGACGGACGACGACTGTTGCAGGGTCCGAACGGCAGACTCCTCAAATCTCCCTACCTTTGCGATCGTGTATTTTCTGTGAACGCAAGAACTCAACCTACATCGGGCGGTGGGCCCTGGCGAGTCGCCCTGATCGGGAATCCGAATACCGGCAAGAGTACTCTGTTTAACGCTTTGTCTGGACTGCGGGTCCGCACGGGAAACTACCCGGGTGTGACGGTTGAGCAGCGAATTGGCCGGGTCAGCTGGGACGGTCACGAAGTTGAATTGATCGACCTGCCGGGAACCTACAGTTTGTCGCCGCGATCGCCTGATGAGATGGTGGCCGTGCAGGTGCTGACGGGGTTGGAACGGGAACCACCACCGGATCTGGTGATCTGCATCTGCAACGCAGCGGCTCTGGAACGCAACCTGTACCTGGCGACTCAGGTGCTTGAATCCGGTCTGCCTGTGGTTGTCTGTTTGAATATGTGGGACGCTGTGCAGCAGTCCGGTTTGGCGATTGACTGTCAGGCGTTGTCGAGTAGTTTGGGTGTGCCGGTGGTTCCGACGTCGGCGAGTCGCCGGGAAGGATTGAAAGAGCTGCAGTCGGCGGCTGTTGGTTTATTGCGAGGCGCGGGTGGTGGACTTTCCGGTCGTCCCGAAGTTTTGTCGGCGGAGATTCGCCGCGAGCTGTCGGCTCTGTCAGCGCACATGACCTGTCCGTCACAGGCCTCGCCGGGCACGCGTGAGTTTCTGGCGAGTCGGGCCCTGCTGGACGAGGGTGGGGCGGTGGAGCGTCTGCTTGCTGCGGAAGAAGGCTCTGAGTTTGCCATGCGGGTGCGGGATTCGCGTCTGCGATTGCGGCAGTTGGGAGTTGAAATTCCGGCCGCGGAGCCTGAGCAGCGATATCAATTCATCGGGCGTTTACTGGCATCCGTGCAAAGTCGCAGTGGAGCTCGTCGAGCGGGCATCACGGATCGCCTGGATGCAGTGCTGACCCACAGTGTGCTCGGGCTGGTGATTTGCCTTGCGGTGTTGATGCTGGTGTTTTCCACGATCTACTGGTTCACCTCGCCGTTAAGTGACGCGGTGGAAGCGGGGCTTGGGGTACTGACCGCTGGAGTTGAGAGTGGCATGTCACCCGGGCCGTTCCGAAGTTTGCTCACCGATGGAGTGATTGGTGGAGTCGGATCGGTGCTTGTGTTTCTGCCGCAGATCAGTCTGTTGTTCTTCTTCATTGCTCTGCTGGAAGACTGCGGCTACATGGCACGTGCCGCCTTTATGATGGATCGGGTCATGTCCCTGCTGGGGCTGAGTGGTCGATCGTTTCTGCCGTTGATGTCGTCGTTTGCGTGTGCCGTTCCGGGCATTATGGCAACGCGGGTGATTGAGAATCGGCGAGATCGATTTGTCACGATCCTGATTGCTCCGCTGATGAGTTGTTCAGCGCGATTGCCGGTGTATGTTCTGCTGATCGGCACGTTCATACCGGACGAGTATTATGCCGGCAACCTGATTCCGCTGCGGGGGCTGGTGCTGTTTCTCATGAGCACTCTGGGGCTGATGGTGGCGGTACCGGTGGCACTACTGTTGCGCACCACGATTTTCCGCGGGGATTCATCCCCCTTTCTGCTGGAATTGCCTGACTACCGCGTACCTGCGTTGAGGGTGGTTTTGCTGCGGGTTTGGGAAAGTGCCGCGTCATTCGTGACTCGTGCCGGAACACTGATCTTCGCCACCAGTGTTCTGGTGTGGGCAGCCGGATCATTTCCGGGCGACCAGACCGAGCGCTATCGGCTCATCAGCCAGCTCGAAACAATCGATACGGGGACGGGAGAAGGTCAGTTGCAGTCCGAGTTGCTTGAGGAGCAATTGAACAGAGTCAACGCAGAATTGCTGCGGGGGAGTGTGCTGGGACGAGCGGGGCAGGGGATTGAACCACTGTTCCGACCTCTGGGCTGGGACTGGAAAATTGGCGTTGGCGTGCTGGCTTCCTTTCCGGCGCGAGAAGTGATTATTGCCACGCTGGGGACGATTTACAGCCTTGGTGGCGACGTGGACGAAGAGGACGAGGGGCTGCGGGGGGCTCTGATCGCGGCAACATGGCCGGACGGGACTGCAGTGTTTAACGTGCCTGTCGCCCTGTCGATCATGGTATTTTTTGCCTTGTGTGCCCAGTGCGTGTCGACGCTGATGGTGATTCGTCGCGAGACCAACAGCTGGTCGTGGCCATTGCTGTGTTTTGTCTACATGACGGCTCTTGCCTGGGTGGGCGCGTGGGTCACGTATCAGGTCGGGATGATGCTGTAGGGTGGGGGATGTTGGAGGTCGGGAAAGGTGGTTTCTGCCGACTGACAATGGACTTCCCCAGTGACTGACATGGCCCATGGTGCGTTGACCATGCTTGTAGATGCCTTGGACGACTTAAGACTCGCGTCGTGACGATGCCCGGTGTAGACTTCTCTGTGACACACGAAATCCACCTGTGCTTCGCAGTATGCCGGCGAAGGCCTGAACGTGTCGTGTGTTCACCTGACGCTGGACATCAGCGGGGATGCTGGGAGTGATCGTCCTGAAAATACAGAGGGGCCGGGAGCGTGTCCGTGAATCAACCCATTTTCGAGACAGGTGGCGGATTTCGGCAGACCATGGCGACACTGAGCGGCGAGTCACGCCGTTCGGCGTTGCGAGCCACGTTGGCGGCAGTGGCCGGACTCCCACTGGGGATCGGAAATGTCACTGCTGCGGGAACAGAGGCAGCGCTACGGGTTGGTGCGCATCATGTGCCGCGTGCGAAAAATGTGATTTTCTGTTTCATGGACGGTGGCCCCAGCCATGTGGATACGTTTGACTACAAGCCGGCGTTGAAAAAGCATGAGGGCCAAAAGATCGGGGCCCGCTGGGTGTCTCGAAAATCGCAGTCGGATGCTGCTCGCGTCTGGTTCGGCAGCCCGTGGAAGTTTCGGCAGCGAGGCGAATCCGGCCTGTGGGTCAGCGACCTGCTTCCGCAACTGGCGAACGTGGCCGACAAGTTGTGTGTCGTGCGTTCGATGGTGGGGGAATTGCCTCTGCATGGGCAGTCGAATCTGTTGCTGCACACGGGGCGGATCCTGGGGCAGGCTCCGAGTCTTGGGGCGTGGATTGCGTGGGGGCTGGGGACAGAAAATCCGAATCTGCCGGGATATGTGTTGCTGAACAACGACTGGGTACCCAACGGCGGACTTGAGAACTTTGGCAGTTCGTTTTTGCCGGCCAGTTATCAGGCCACGATGATGCGAGCGCGAGGTAACCCTGTGGACAACATAGTCCCGGGCGACAGTGTCGAACTTCAGCAGAGCAAACTGCGAGTGCTGAGTCGGGCTAATGCGGAGTATTCCGGACAGACATCGCGGCCGAGTATAGTGAATGCGGCAACCGCCAACTACCAGACGGCCGTGCGGATGCAGCGGACGGTACCGGAAATCGCGGACATCAGCCGTGAGCCTGAGTACCTGCAGAAACTGTATGGAATCGGCTCGGCGGATGAGCATCAGAATTATTATGCCTCGCAGGTCCTGCGTGCCCGGAGGCTGGTTGAGGCGGGCGTTCGATTTGTGGAAATCACCTGTCCGAGTTTTGATGGCAACAATTCCCCGTGGGATCAGCACAGTCATCTTGTGCAGAATCATGAGAAGAATGCGCGTGTGACGGAACAGTCGGTGGCTGCGTTGATCGTGGACCTGGAACAGCGTGGTTTACTGGACGAGACCATTGTGCTCTGGGCCGGAGAAATGGGAAGAACTCCGCATACACCTGCGCTTTCCGGGGTGGCGGGCCGAGACCATCACGTCAGTGGATTTTCGATTTTTCTGGCCGGGGGCGGATTTCGACCGGGAATCGCATTCGGTGCCACGGATGAATTTGGAGCGAACGCGGTGGAGCAACCGCTGACGGTCCACGACCTCCATGCAACTCTGCTGCATCAACTGGGACTGGACCACGAGCAGCTGACGTATCGCCATGGGGGACGTGATCAGCGATTGACGGACGTGCATGGTCGAGTCGTGACTGAGATACTCAGTTGAAGAACGACGCCTGAAGCCGCGTCATTGTATCGAGTTGCGAACTACTGTGTTCGCGCGATTTATGGGCGAAAACGAAAACGCGTTCGCCGCCGGCCGGCCGGTTGCAATTTTCACGGGGAGGGCGAAGTTCCACCTGAGCCGCGCGCTTGGTTTGCGGCAAAAGGGTTATTGCGAAAGGGTTTGCGGCTTGGCCGGAGCCGCGCCCTCCCGCGTTATGTTTGCGGCTTGGCTGGAGCCGCGCCCTCCCGCGGTGTGTTTGTGGCTCGGCAGGAGCACTTGCCCTCCCGATGCTGGTTGGCTGGCGGTTACGTTTTGTTTGGGTGGGTGGCGAAAACTTGAACAAAAATTTTGTGTTTCCGGAAAGACAACTGGAAAAGTGCAACGGATATGACTTCATTAACGCTGCGGGGCGAACGGAAAGCAGCGAACTGCAACGGCCGGGCGAAACGAGGTCCTGAAGATCGCTGTGACTCGCCGAATCTGAACTCTGGTAACAATCGACACGATCCTCCCGTTCTGCGGTGATGCAGGAACAGGCGTCCGTCTGCCTGTGTAACTTCGGACGTGGATCGGTCTCTGACTGTGGGTGGTTTACAGAAGCAGGCTGGGGGTGACTCCTGCCGGGGCCAAGAGCAAGTCTGAACATGCCAAGCAGTTCCACAACAGCCGGCGAACTCAGAATTCGCCAGAAACTGGGCAAATATCGTATCGAGCGCAAACTGGGCGCCGGCGGTTTTGCCTCGGTGTATCAGGCCATGGACACTGTGCAGGGAATTCGCGTCGCGATCAAGATTCCGCACGCTCAGTACACCACGGAATCGGTACTGTCAGATTTCCGGAAGGAGATCCGCACCACGGCACCGCTGGAACATGACAACATCCTGCCGATCAAGGACGCCAGTATCATTGATGACCGGCTGGTGGTTGTGTTTCCTCTGGGCGAGGAGACTCTGGCGCAGCGGATGACGCGTCGGATCTGTCTGGAATCGGCGTTTGAAATTGCGGAGCAGATTCTGCGAGCGACGGCCCTCGCCCATACTCACCACATCATTCACTGCGACATCAAACCAGAGAACGTCATTCTGTTTGCAGGCAATCGAATTCGGCTGGCGGATTTCGGAATTGCCAAAGTTTCGCAGAGGACAGTTCAGGGGGGCGGCACGGGGACGATTGGCTACATGGCGCCGGAACAGGCGATGGGTAAGCCATCATTTCGTTCGGATGTGTTTTCGATCGGCTTGATTGTGTGGCGATTGTTGTCGGGGCAGTGGCCGGAGTGGCCATTTGAATGGCCGGTGGCGGGATATTCGAAGTTGCGAGGTCGGATTCACCCGGAGTTTATTGACTTCATGCGTCGGGCGATTGATCTGAATCCACGCCGCCGCTACCGGGATGCTCAGCAAATGCTGGCCTTGTTTCTGAAGCTGAAATCCCGCACGCTGCGGCATGCTCGCCTGCGTCGGAAGCATCCGGCCTGAGATGGCGGGGCACGTGGAATCTCGCTCAAATCCCGCGCAGCGGGGTTTGCAGTCTGTTCAAATCCCGGGCCTCTGACCGCGTTATTGTCGGCGGCAAAACTGTGCTGGGCCAGCGTATTGTGACTGACCCAGGTGGATGGGCTACTCAGGCCGACGTTCAGGTTCCTGTGGTGGCGCTGGTGCAGGAACAGCCGGCTTTTCGGAGTCTGGTTCGTACCATCCGCGGAGTGTAACCTTGACCTCCCGAGGCGTGCGGGTGCCATCGTCGGGATTCCGAGGTTCATCGGGCGGAAAGGGAACTCCGAAATTTCGTCTGGGGGCGAAGAGCTGTGGGATTACGGTCATGGTGATTGTATCGCCCACTTTGAATTGGCGCAGGAGTTTGACGAGGTCATCGAAGTCGCGAAGTTCCTGTCCATTGAGTGCCTGAATCAGATCTCCGGACTTGAGCCCCGCGCGGTCTGCGGAACTGTCTTTTTCGACACGTCCGATGGGGACGCCGACACCGCCATCGATGAGTCCATCCTGGAGGACACCGAGGCAGACGCGCCCGCGTTCCTGAATGCGCAGATCGCCAAAGATGCCTTTCAGCAGAGCCGTCTGTTCGACGGAAAGCGGATTCCCGTCAATTTTATAAAGCGAAACCATTCCACCACCAATTCGCGACCATACTGCGAGACCTTCGAGTCGCTGGAGCAGTTGGAATGCACGGGGATCTGTGGGCCAGGTTTCATCGATATAGATTTTCAGGTGTTGATCGGTGGTCGGATCGCCACGAAACATGGAGCTGGAGTTCTCGGACGCTTTCCAGAGCAGGGTGGGATCGCGGGGCTCCATGGGAACCTTGAGTCTGGTGAGTTCGGCGATGGCAATTTCGACTCGCCGCTGCCAGAGTCGGTCGAGGATATCGCGTGCGGCTTCGGCGAGGTACCAGCGACTGGACACGGCAGCGCGCTCGAGGATCTCGGAAATTTCCTGGGCCTGTGGTTCGCGAAAGTCGGCGTCCCGCCAGGCGAGTTCCAGCACCTCAATGATTCGGCGGGCGGCTTCGGGATATGCCTGGTTTTCAAGAGCCGCCCCGAGTGTCTGCAATCCTTTGGTGGTCCGCGCCTGTTCCAGAAGCTCCTGCACGGCCCGTTGACGCAGTCCAAATCCCGGATCGCTGAGTCTTTCCAGCAGAGCGGCAGTGTCCGGAGAAGCAGAATCTGTGCCTGTCGGGGATTGAGCCTGAGCGGACAGAGTGCTGAGGATGCCGACAACTACGGCGGCGGCTGTGCGCGTCGTGGCCGTCCATGAGCGAATACACTGCCGGAATAACTGGGCCCGGGAACGCTGCGACTTAACGCTGACGAAGGTTGATTTCGGCGATGCAGAAATGACGGGGACAGCAGGTTTCATTGTTGTGCACCTGAGACGATTGAAATTGACCACCCACAGGGCTTAACGATTGCCGTGGCAGGCCGTGTCTGCAGCGAACAGGGTCAGATCTGCGAACTGCCGAGCCAGGTTGGTGCTGGCGGGCGACAATCCCAATTGCGTCACGATTGTAGTCGAATTGGGAAGAAAGGGACATGCAGGATTCTGTAACCAGCAAATCAACGTGCTTAATTCCCCGCGCGAGCAGCTCAGCGTTCTACCACAGGTTCCGGGGTTTTCAGAACATGAAATAGATGAACGGATTGAAGGACTGGATAGCCATTCCGATCATGGCGGCCCAAAGCAGGGCAATGGCGAGTCCGGCTTTGAGCCATGTGATTTTGCGCGTGAATTCCCATGTGGAGGGTGCGGCCCAGGTGACGACAGCGGCGAGGATGAGGAGGCCGAGCACATCGCTGCGCCAAAGCAGTTCGCTGAGCAGTGCGGAATTTGCCGTTTTGGTGCGGAATCCCCAAAGGCTGGCCATGTACCTGCCTGCGTGCGGGAGAGAGTGGGCGCGAAACACGACCCATGTCAGGCACACCAGCACAAAGGTCAGCAGGATCTGCAGTGGCTTCGGCAGTCGTACGTACAGAGGTCGCCGTCCCAGCAGGCGCTCACTACACAGCAGCAGGCCGTGCAGACTGCCCCACGTGACATACGTCCACGCGGCGCCATGCCAGAGGCCTCCAAGAACCATCACGGCGAAAAGATTGATGGTGGTGCGCAGGGGGCCTTTGCGATTTCCACCCAGCGGCACGTAAAGATAATCTCGCAGCCATGAGGACAGAGAGATGTGCCAGCGACGCCAGAAATCCGTGATGGATGTGGCGCAGTACGGTGAATCAAAATTCTTCACAAACTGGAAACCCAAAATCAGAGCAAGCCCGATGGCCATGTCGGAATAGCCACTGAAGTCGAAGTAAATCTGAAACGCGTACGCCACGGCGCCCAGCCACGCTTCAGCAGTTCCGAGGCTATCAGCTTCGAAGGCGAGATCCGCAATCTGGCCGCAGGGATTTGCCAGCAGAATTTTTCGCGAGAATCCGAGGCTGAAGAAGACGATTCCGGTGGCGGCTTTTTCCAGCGACGAGGAACGCCGGGACAGTTGCTCGGCGATGTCTTGGAATCGCACAATCGGGCCGGCAACCAGCTGCGGAAACATACCGACATAACAGCTGTAGTCCACATAGTTGCGAATTGCCCGAGCATGTCCGCGATAGACATCCACCACATAGCTGATGGCGTGAAAGGTCCAGAAGCTGATACCAAGTGGCAACGTGACTCGCAGCGTGGAATTCACGGCGGCCGAAGTCCAGCCGGCCTGATGCATCAGTTGATTCCAGGTATCGATACCGAAGTTGTAGTACTTGAAGAAACCGAGCAGTGACAGGTTGAGCAGCACGGTGACCGTGAGTGCGGTTTTCTGCAGAACCGTCCGTGGTCCGCCGATAGGCAGTGCCAGACTGACAGCTGAAGGCCGATCGCTTGGATCATCGCGGAGCCATTGGAGAATGCGTGGAATGAGCCCCACGGTTTTCTGTGAGGCCGAGCTGAGCCGGTGCAATGTTTGCGGCCTGGCAGGAGCCGCGCCCTCCCGCGGTGTGTTTGCGATTTGGGAGGGCGAAGTTCCACCTGAGCCGGTGCAATGTTCGCGG
>JBDKIW010000117.1:0-2933 GCA_039796955.1 Planctomycetota bacterium | reverse complement strand
TATGGGCAGCTTCATCGCCATACTTCTGTGTATTCGGAAATCTGTGACTGGTCCTCGTGGCAAACACGGCCAGCCACGTGGCTTCCCCCACAAGATTGACCGGATGCGCCGCAATCGCCTGGTCAGGGATCGTCAGCAATTCCTGCGAAGCCAGCACTCGTTCGTCACCCCCACTGAACTCAGAAAAACTACTCTCACCCAACCGAGGTCGCTGCAGCACCTGCCGCTTCACTGGTGATGTACGTCGCGGAGTTCCTCTCAGATCCACCACCAGATCCTCGTACAAGCCACGCCGCAGGGCAGCCAGTCCGGCATTGTCCTGTGAAAGCCCGCGATACTTCCAGAACAGATTCAACGACACGGCGATCGAGCTCATCAGCATGCCCGTCAGGGCCAGCGCCAGCATCAGTTCCACCAGCGTCATGCCCCGCCGCGAATATCCAGCGTCTCCGCCACACGATCTCAGAAAGCCAGGTCCCCGCATTGCGCTACCTCGACTTTCGCTGCTCTAAGGATGTATTACGCTCAGCGGACGTCTTAAGGACACCCGGAATCTTTTCAGGAGCCTGCACAAGACGAACCATCGTCCATCGGCTCCAGCGTTCCTGTCGCCCACCAACCCGATGCACGGAAACTCGCAGCAACTGCACTCCTTCAAATTCTGACGGCAACAGCTCCGCTGACCAGCGCCAGTTGTTCTGACCAGGAAGTACCTGATCCCTCACCGGCAATCGTCGCAGTCCCCCGGCCTGCAGCAGCTCCATTTGCGTCTGACACCTCAGGGCAGCCTCCGTACTGAGTTCTGATCGCAGCGCCGCGTTAATTCCTACGGAGGCCTGATGGCCGATTGCGGCAAGGGCGCCAGTCAGAATGGCAACCGCCAGCACGACCTCAAGCAGTGACAAACCGGCACGCCGACCGCCTGAACCGGTCAGACTGTCGCCGCCTGTCGCGCCAGAATGCTGTCCAATCTCTGACATGCCTGATCTGCCCCTCGGAATTTCAGGGCACCGCGCCGAGGATCACGTGCACTGCAAAAACGGTTAACCCACCTGGAAACGGTGTCGACTCTCAGGAAGAACTCCACCAACTGACAATCGCTCATTGACAGTTTACATAGTGAAAGCGGCTGTCACCGCCACGAAACGCCACGCGCCCCCCGCGAGAGGTGTTGCATTTCCGCAACCGGTCCGCAGAATCGGAGATTTACCTGGCCGCGACGTGCAAGGTCAGCCCTGAAGTCGCTGACCACCGGTGGGCCAGCCTTCGCTCTGGCCCACCGTCATTCCTTGCATGCGAAATTCGCGGCACGATCAACGCGGTAACAGCACCGACGACGTGCAAACAAAGCTTGGCACCGTGCCGGGAACACCACAGGAACTTCATCAAAAAAACGGGATCTATTCCAACACCCGTGCCATGTCGCCACCTTGGATGAGCGCTTTGACCTGCAGCGGCCATCAGGAGGAGATCGGGATCTATTGACTGCAGCCGCCTGAAACACGGCCGTGCGGCACCCGGAAATCACATCGGCCTCGCCGTCCACGGCTGATTCTGTTCGCTGACGAAGTGAAACAGCTTGAACACATCGGTTTTTATGCCGCGCACAATCGTTTTTTACTATGACTCATTAGCAACAGGCGACCATCGAATGAGCGTGCTAAGACATTCCGGAGCACCGACTCAGCGTCGCGCGTTCAGCATGCTTATCAATTCTGCCTTCGCAGTTGTCCGGATCCATGAACAGACATCAGCCAACCCGCCACGCAACAACCAGGAAAGAAGAAGATTTGCCAATTTTTGCATCCATTTTGCCGCAAAATCGACACATTTTGCCGCCATTTCCCGGGCCTGGGAGCATCGCAGTTGGAAAACAAATGAGGCCCATAGGTTTATCGATCATCGACGGCCGCAGCGGATTTACGGCACTCTCGATGCTATTTCCAGCCAGCACCTGCGTGATTAAAGAATCTCTAAATGGAAATGAGCCAGATCTATGAAACCGGATAAGCATCAAAACCCGACATCGCCGACCAGACGGCGTGCCCTGAAGACTGTTGCTGCGGCAGCAACGGTTTCCGGGGCTGCTCTGGCCGCTCAGCAGTCTCCACTTCGCAAGCCAACACCTCCACCACCGCAGACCGTAGCGCCCAAAGTCGCCCGCAGTGCGGCCACAGCATCGGTGCCCAAACCGGCACCCCCGGCTGCACAGCCCGTCCCACGCCCCGTGACGCCACCAGCTGCTCAGGATGCTTTGCCACCGGTTCCGTTTGCCTTTACCCCCTTCACGGTGCCACTGCCCCTTCCACAGGTTCAGCAGCCGGTGGGGATCGGTCAGGCACCCTATCAGCCTGGCGACGTGTTTCATGGGATTGCCCCTGAGTACTTCGACAGGACTGTGGCGGAGCGTCCGGATCTGAAATTCTACGAGCGTTTGCCGACAAAGTTCTACGAAGTTCGCATGACCTCGGGATTTCACGAGATCATTCCCGGGGTGCAGACGCCCATCTACGCTTACAATGGGTCTTATCCGGGACCGACTTTCCGCTTCCGTATCGGCGAACCGGCTGTGGTGCGTCTCTGGAACGATCTTCCCATCGAAATGTCGGCACACCTGCACGGGGGACACTCTCCAGCTCACGCCGATGGCTATCCCACGTTCTACGTGTTGCCTGGCCGAGCCCGGGACTATTTCTATCCCAACACCGTGCCCATGCTCAACGGCCAGCCGGATTTCACCGAGAGTCCGTCGACGATGTGGTACCACGACCATGCTATGGACATTGCGGCGGGCAACGTATGGAAGGGATTGTGCGGCTTCGCCCTCTGCACCGACCAGCTGGAAGAGGACCTGATCGCATCGAATGTGCTGCCAGGTGATCCCTGGGACATTCCATTGTGTCTGCAGGACCGTCGCCTGAATCCCGATGGAA
>JBDKIW010000116.1:0-4910 GCA_039796955.1 Planctomycetota bacterium | reverse complement strand
AGGGTGACAGGGCGCACGTCCACGCGAATGATCGCATCCGCAGTCTGGGCCGGGCCGCTGAAGACGACGCGTCGTAATTCACCGGACCTGACGGAGTCCTGCAAAAACTGATAGAATTCGTTGCCCTGCTCGCTCATTGTTCTCAGACAGTGCCTGGTTCGATACTCTACTGACGGCAGAAAACAGGCGTCGGGAACAGTGGTGGCACCCTGCCCCGGCACGGAGATTCCGGTGCCGACCTGTTCTGACCACTGTGTTCAATATCCGTCGTCCGACCATTCCGACATCGCCCGGCCATTTCCGGGCTGCCGATCAAACGCCTTCGCGGCAGAAACCACTGCTGCGACAACAGGATTAGACTCAAATGGCAGTGAATAAGAAACAGCAGAAGCAGATTGATGCCGCGAAGAACAAAATTCAGCGACTTCAGCAGCTGTTGAACGCTGCCCGCAAGCAACCGGACGATCCTCGTGAGATCCCGTTGCTTGAAAAGCAAATCGCGGAGCTGAATGCTGAAATTGAAAAGATCCGCAAAGAAGGTTGATTGTCCGCATGACTCAGACGACCCCGACGGATCCGGCATGGCCGCAGACGGTGATTGTGATCCACCCGCGAGAGCGGCGCAGCAAATGTTCCGTGGAACCACTTCGCAAAAATCCGGAATACCTGTTCGCGACGTTTCCCAACCCTGTCCCGATTGATCTCAGCAACTACGTCCGACTGGGGATTGGCGGGCCGATTCTGTCTGACGCCGATCAGTGTCATGGATTGCTGTTGCTGGACGGGACGTGGAAACGTGCGGCTCAGATGCTGCCGTTTTACCAGCATCTGCCCGTCCGATCACTGCCGGTGGTGCGGACGGCTTATCCGAGGAAGTCAGAAATCTTCGAGGATCCGGCGGAGGGGTTGGCCACGATCGAAGCCCTCTATACCGCTCTGAAACTGCTGAAACGTCCAACGTCCGGCCTGCTGGATCAGTACTACTGGAAGTCCCGGTTTCTGGAGCTGAATGGGTGGAGTTCCGAGTAGTAATGGGTGTGCATGCGAGCCGCGACGGAGACGGAGTGGGTAAACGCGAGCGGGGTTTCGAGCGGGGATTTTGCAGTATGTACTTTTCGCAGGAGCGAAAAGCGACTATGGCATGCACCTGAGCCGCGACGGTCACGGAGCGGGTAAGCCCCCGACGCTGGCGTTTGCGGGAGTTAATCTTGCCCCCGGGGCCTGTAAACGGACCCTGGCACACTTTCCGTGGTCTCGGAAAGCCGCTAGGCTGTGGTGTTCTCACATGTTTTCCGGAAGGCAGCCTCCGTCTTCATGAGGGAGTGCGCCCCTGTTCTTTCAGAAATCAGCACGTCCCTGAAACCACCATCACTGATCCGGATCGGCTGTGTCCCTGCAGAATGGAGACATGCCGTTCTGTAGCCGAAGCCACTCGGCGTTGATCGCGTTCGTTCCCCATTTCCGACGAAATACCCATGCGTTTTTTCCTGATCAGCGATGATGAAACCAGTGCGGCGATGATCCGAACGGCCATCATGGATCGCGGTCTGGAGTTCCCGGCGGCCAACCAGTGCCGCCTCCCCGGCATTACAAACCTGTTGCGAACGCTGAATCTGACCGCGACTTCGGAACAGCGGCCCGGTCTGCCGGAGACTGCGCAGGAGACGTCCACCATCGTCATTCTGGTCATGCCGGAAGATCCGGAGCGGGGACTGGAAGCGATCAGTGCGATCTGTGCCGAACACGCCGCAAGACTGCTGGTCGTTGGTACTCTGCGTGACAGCAAAGTGGTCTTACGCGCTCTGCGCTCGGGGGCTACGGAGTATCTCGATCGTGAAGACCTCGCGACGGAACTGCATCATGCCCTCGATCGCTTTGATCAGAAGCGAACGCGAGCCTTTTCTGTTGGGGTCCTGTCCGCAACAGGCGGGGCCGGGTGCAGTGTGATTGCCGCAAATCTGGGGTGTGAGCTGGCGAAGAAGCCGCATACCTGTGGCGTCGTGGATCTGAAGGCTGAAGGAGGCGACCTGGCAACTCTGCTGGATCTGAAAACCGCCTATTCACTGGCGGATGTCAGCCGGAATGTGGATGGTCTGGACACCACGGTGTTGCGAGGCTGCCTGGCGACGCATGCGTCGGGTGTCCAGTTACTGTCGGCCATCAGCGAGTTTCCCGGGTTCACCACGATTGATCCGCGCGGTGTGCAGAGAACATATTCGCTGCTCAGCCGACAGGTGAATTTCATCGTGACGGATCTCGACCGTTGCCTCAGCCACATCACGTTTTCGACAGCCCAGACGGCAGACCTGCTGCTGGTGGTGATGCGGATGGACTTCGTGTCGCTCAGACGCACACGGTTGATGCTGGATTTCCTCCACAATGGCGGCATTGACCGCGGGCGATTTCTGATTCTGGCCAATCAGACCGGGCAATCCGGGGAAGTACCCCTGTCGCAGGCATCAGACGCCCTGCAGACAAAGATCTTTGCTCAGATTCCGCATGATCCGAGGACGGTGATTCGATCCGTCAACAATGGTGAACCGGTCATGCTTTCGGCCCCCTCATCCAAGTTTGCTCGAAAGATCGTGGAAATTGCCGCGCATGTGCGGCAACTGTCAGTGCGCAAGTCGTCAGCGACCTGAATTGGCTCCGGCGGCACGGCCCGTGCTGGTCACTTGAGCGAAAACGGTGAGCCGGCAGACGCTTTTCTGGTTTTTGGCTGGAACAGCAGCAGGTTTTCCCCGGATTACGCATCTTGCGCCGCCTCCGTAACGCGACCATGGCGAGGTTTTTTGGACAGCCAGCAGAATCCTGAATTCAAATGCCTGGAAAGATGTTCCGGTTGTGACGATTTCTTCTGTTGTGCCTGCTGTGCTGCTCTTGCTGATTGGGTGGCCTCGGGTGCTGGCGAAGATCTGATCGCAATCGATAATCAAGGCCGAGGCAGCTGACCATGAAACCTTCAATCCTCTGCCGAACTTACGGTATCCCGGACCTCCCCGGCTGGCGGTTGCTGATTCTGTTGTGGGGGCTGATCGCTGGGACGTTGCCGGTCCTGAATGCTCAGGAGTCTCCTGTTTCCGGCTTGAATCCAGTCGTTCCTGCCCTTCCGTCCCGACTGGAGTCCCCATCGTTGCGGCATGGTCGGGCATCGCAGCTGATCGACCGTCTGTCGCGCAGCGACGCGTCCTTTGAGGTGATTGTTGGTCAGAGCCGAACGCTCACGCTGGGCAAGGACCTGCAGTGGCCGGAGGGTGATGCGCCGCCGCCATCGGTTGCCGTTTCTGATCCGCAGATTGCTGATGTGCTGGTTGCCGGAAATCGGCAACTGCGAGTCCTTGGGAAACGTGTCGGAATCACGGATCTGACGATTAGTACCGGTGAAGGTGAACAGTATACCTATGAAGTGCACGTCGTTCTGGATCTGCAGTTGCTGGAAGCACGATTGCTGCAGCTGTTCCCGGACGCCTCAATTCGTCTTGCACATCTGGGAGCCAAACTGATTGTCGAAGGAGAAGCGCGGGACGCCATGCAGCTGGCCCGCATCAATCAGGTGCTGGAGAAATCTGTTTCCACCACGGTGACTCCGGCGGCGAAGCAATCCGGTTCATCACAGAGGTCTGCCGTAGCCGGGTCTGCGGACGGTTCACAGTCTGACGCGGCGGGACAGAACGGGGATCCGTTGGCCGGGATGTCGGACGAAACGGGAACGCCTTCGGATGAGTCTCCAGATTCTGCGGAGGCCGCGCAGCCTGTACCGCCGACCGAGGTCCTGCTGGGATCCTCCGGTGCTCCGTCGACGGGAGTTCCACAGCAGGTGGAGGTGATCAATCTGATGCGGATTCCTGGCCCACAGCAGGTCATGCTGATGGTGCAGATTGCGGAACTGAATCGCACCGCCTATCGCCAGGTTGGTTCCGACCTGCTCTTCGGCAACTCGGGCAGTTTGTTGGGGACGCGCATGATCGGAGCCACCGGGGCAACGGGTTCGGGCAGCGGCAGCGGGGTTCTGGGAACAGCGACCTCCAGCGCGGCGGGTGCGGCGTCACCGGTCACGGCATTCGGGGTGTTTGAGGGAGCCGGTTTTCAGGCCTTTCTGGCGGCGTTGCGACGGAACAGCGTGCTGAAGATCCTCGCGGAACCCAATCTTGTGGCAATGCACGGGCATCGAGCTGATTTTCTGGCCGGCGGTGAATTTCCTGTTCCGGTTCCTCAGTCCGGAGCGGGTGGCGGCACTCCAACGGTGACGATTGAGTACAAGAAGTTCGGAGTGCAGCTGGCGTTTGTTCCCTACGTGATCGACGGGGATCTCATTCGCATGGAAGTCGATCCGGAGGTGAGTTCGATCGACTTTTCGATGGGGACAGAACTCTCCGGTGTGCGGGTTCCGGGACTGAACACACGGCGGTCTCACACCACGGTCGAGATGCGTGAAGGTCAGACGCTGGCCATCGCGGGATTGATGCAGGTGGAACTGGCCGGCACAACACGAAGGATTCCGGGGATGGGGGACCTGCCCTACATCGGACCTTTCTTCAGCAACAACACGGGCGAACGAGTGGAAAAGGAGCTGGTGGTGCTGGTGACACCGCACCTTGTTGAGGCCATTCGGTCTGAACAGGTGGGGCCTCTGCCCGGCGCTGAATTTTACGAGCCGAATGATCTGGAGTTTTACCTGCTGAATCGGATTGAGGGGCACACGGGGCATGCGGAGTTCCGCTCCACCGTCAACAGCGAGGATCCGCTGGGTTGTTACCACAGACTGCAGTCCGAGAACCGCTATGTTCACGGGCCACATGGATTTTCTGACTGATGTGTGCTGTTGCAGACGAGGGCTGAACAATGCTGCTGAAAAGAGTGCTTTTGCTGCTTCCGGGATCGTCGCTGGTGGTTCTGATCTCCTCGGGCTT
>JBDKIW010000115.1:0-4895 GCA_039796955.1 Planctomycetota bacterium | reverse complement strand
CGAAGGATGATTCCGTCAAAGGCGTCGTACTTGCCATCGACAGTCCCGGAGGATTTGTCGCCGATAGCCATCAACTGCATCGCGAAATCCAGAAGCTCTCCGCAAAGAAACCCGTCTATGTCTCCATGAAGCGACTTGCCGCTTCCGGGGGATACTACATCGCAGTGGCTCCCGGCAATAAGTCTCGTATCTTTGCTGAACCCACCACATGGACAGGCTCGATCGGCGTCATCATCGCGCGTTACAACGCCACAGAACTGGCTCAGAAAATCGGCGTGACCGTCGAACCACTCGTCACCGGTCCCCTGAAAGACACACTCAACCCGTTTCGTGACATGACCCCCGAGGAAAAACAGGTCTGGGATGCCATCCTGAAGGATTCCTTCGATCGCTTCGTTTCTGTCATCGAAGCCGGCCGACCGGATCTCACTGATGCGGCAATTCGCACCCTCGCCACCGGTCAGATCTACACAGCCACACAGGCACTCGCCAATCACCTCGTGGATGAAATTGGCTACCAGGAAGACGCCGTGAAGGCCCTTGCCACCAGCCTCGGTCTGTCCTCCTGGGAAACATTCGAGTATCGGTCGACGCCCGGTCTTGTCGATGCCCTGCTGGGCGCTCAGGTTCGCACGCCGACAATCACAGAACAGTTCTTCGAAGCCGCTGTTCCCAAAGCCATGTACCTGGCGTCATGGAACCCTCTGGTGCCAGCTCCGTAACCTGAACTGCCCGCAGCTCAGTCCGTCTCAGCCCGTCGATTACGATCCAGGCGTTCCATCAACTCCTGCCGTGCCCGAAATATGCGGCTGCGCACTGTTCCGGACGGAATCCCCAGAATCTCTGAAATCTGGTCGTAAGAAAACCCCTCAATCTCCCGCAGAATCAGTGGCTGACGAAATTCCTCAGACACCTGCTGCAACGCCTGACGCACACGCTGGATTTCTTCTTCCTGCTCCAGCGACTGACCAGGCCCCGTTGCCACCCGGCGGTCAGGCAACTCAATGCCCCCAACGTCATGCAGCTGATCGAGCGATCCTGCGGACACGGTCGGCCGGCGGAAATGGCTGGCGGCGGCGTTCACCGCAATTCGATACAGCCATGAATAAAAGGAAGACTCGCCCCGATACGACGCCAGTTTCTTCCACGCCAGCAGGAAAGCCTGCTGCGCAATATCCAGTGCGTCCTCGCGGGATGACAGCACATGCTCCAGACTATGCACCAGTCGATCCTGATAGCGGCGCACCAGCAGGTCAAACGCGCTGCTCTCGCCGCTCCGCGTCAGTTCAATCAGGTCCTGATCTGATCGCTCGTCCACTGGCCGATTACCCCGATGCCGTTCCTCGTGAACATTTCCACCAGACAAACCACCACATCATGCGGTCTGTTGGCCTGCCGATCGCGCACTGGCTGCCGTTGTTAATGTCCTGTGACGCGAAAAATACACCATGCCCCCGATGCCGGCAGCAATCAGTGCCAGACTGAAAATTTCTGCATCTTTCAGCCCCACCTGAAATGGGTCAATATCCGCGCGCAGCGATTCAATCCCGTAACGACTCACCGGGTAAATGATCGCCGCCAGACACAGGACCGCTCCGTCAAACGGCCGACGACGAAAGTAAACTGCCAGAATGGTGGCCAGGACAAACGCTGCGAGGGAACTGTAAATCTGTGTGGGATGCAGCCATTCCGTGGCCACGGCCCCGGGATCCAGCAAACCCTTTTCTACCAGCTTCCGGAACGTCAGACTGTCCGGAGGAAATCGCACAGCCCACGGCAGATCGCACGCTCGCCCGTAACAGCAGCCATACAGAAAACAACCTATCCGCCCGAATCCCTCACCTACCAGCAACGAAGGAGCTAACACATCCAGCACCGGCACCACAGGAATTTTTCTGAGCGAGCAGAATGCAAAAATTCCGGCAATTCCGCCGAGTACGCTGCCATAAAACACAATGCCGCCATCCCACAAGGCCACGGCCGCTATCAGCTTGTTCATCCCCGTCGCACTGGAAAACGCCGGACTGCCGTGACGCACAAGGTAATACACCCGCGCCCCGATCAGCCCCGGAATCAATGCCCACATCAGCATGTCCCAGATCAGCTCCGGACTCTGACCGATCTTCTGGATTCGCTGTGCCGCCAGCCAGCTGGCCGTCACGAATCCCACAAACATCATAAATCCATAGCCAAAGATCGGTATCCCGTTTTGAACCGGCGCGATGTTCGGCTGAGTCCACTGCAGGATCAGAAAGCCAGCCGGTATGATCAGCCAGAACCCCACCGACAGAGCCGCCTCCTGCCATTTTCCGGTTCTGAGCACCGAGGTCAGAAAGACGATTCCAGCCAGCAACAGCCAGACCAGAACCAACCACCCGACCCCGACATACAGTTCATTGCCCGCAGCCTGAAATCTCCAGGCTGAGTCAAAAACAAATCGCAGCAAATGCGTTCGCATAACACCCCTTTGGTGACCCTTTGGATTCCGTTCCCTATGGTACAGGTCAGCATCCCGGCGGCAAACTGAGTCGTCGTTTCTGCCAAACCTGCACTCTGCCGGAATCCACCATGTCAGATCCCGTCAATCAGCCGTGGTGAACGCCTTATCTCAGTTGGAGAGTCGCAGCTGAATCCCCGAATTTCACGATCGGAGCCGAAGACTATCTTCTCTGAAACTGCGATACCCCGCTGCCATCGTCCTGTCTGCACGGATGAAGTCCAACACGCCGTGGAGTTCTCTCAGAACCACACACGCCCGGGCACTCATCCTATGCTGATTTTCTGTTCCCAGGTAGACAGAAGCGGCGGCCGTTCAGTGAAGTTCACTGAAACTTCCGATTTCACCCCGCGTCGCTCAGTCCGCTTCTGCCCAACTCACTCAGCGACTGAGTAGTTCAGAATCTGATTGTCAATCAGGCGAGTCGTCCCCAGCTTCGCGGCAATCAACGCGACACCTGACCCGCCACCGATTCGAGTTTCCTGCAACACCAGCGATTGACTATCCGCGACGACGGCGTACTGCACAGACAACCCGCCAGTTCCCTCCAGATGCGCCCGCATCCGCTCAGCGATCTCCCGCGGAGACATCGCACTACCCACCGCCAGTCGATCCGCCAGCTGCAAGGCCTGAAAAATCTCCGCCGCAATCCTGCGTTCCTCCGGCGACAGATAGCGATTGCGACTACTCATCGCCAGACCGTCCGCCTCACGCACGATCGGACAGGTCACGATCGTGACCGGAATGTTCAGATCCTGAACCATCCGGCGAATAATCAACTGCTGTTGATAATCCTTCTGACCAAAATAGGCCCGATCCGGCTCCGTAATCTGAAACAGCTTCGTGACCACCGTCGTCACTCCATCAAAGTGACCCGGTCGATGGGCCCCTTCCAGCACCGTCGATAATCCGGTAACCCGAACGATCGTCTCCGCATCCGCGGCGTACATGTCGGCGACCTGTGGCGTAAAGACCAGGTCCGCACCTGCTGCACGACAGAATTCGAGATCCGCATCCAGCGTCCGCGGGTATCTTGAAAAATCTTCCGTCGGACCAAACTGCGTTGGATTCACGAAAATGGTGGCCACCACAAATTCGTTCTCGCTTCGGGCACGCTGCACTAGACTGACATGCCCGGCGTGCAGAGCCCCCATGGTGGGGACACAGCCAATCGTCAGACCGCGTCGCCGCGCTTCCCGAACGGCCGCATGAACTTTCTTCGGAGACGATTCCACATCCATAATCTTTTCACCTCGCCTGTACTCAACACCCCGCCCCCACACGGCAATCCTGGTCACACGCCCACGCTCAGTTCTCTGCTTCCGAATTTTCGTCACCCGAGGTCACCTGCGCGGTTACCACGGAAGTCTCCGGCGTAACGCCATGACGATCACATCCGGACGTCAGCCCGGCAGACACAAAAGTCCATCCCAGCGCACGCGCAGAACTCTCGTCGTCGCGAATCATCGCCAGCCCGCCCTCGGGTGTCGAGTACGAACGCCGACCCTCACTCGCTTTTTCCACGGGTTCCATGCACCGACTCCGAAGAACAGTTCTCTCAAACGCCAATTGCCGCTAAATTGAGGAAACGGCGATGCACGCTTGTCTCACGTAATTTCGCACCTTCGGTGCTGACAAACGTCCCCGCCGCTGTTCAGGAGAACGCTTTCATGCGATTGCTGTCGCTGATGACCCCGCTGCTGTGCCTGCTCTGCTGCAGTTCACTGTTCGCACAGGAAGCCTCTACGCTCCTCGCAGACTCCGGTGTGCAGGGTGGTTTCGTCGTCGTGCTCGGCAGTGAAACCGGGGAATTCCTCGCCGGCCTGCGGCAGAGCCCGGCGTTTCAGATCCACGGCCTGTCCACCGATCCCGCTGGACCAGACGCCGCGCGTCAACAAATTCGGGCGCTCGGCCTCTATGGCGATGTCTCCGTGATTCCTTTCAGCGGTGAACAATTGCCGTACGTCGACAATATGGTCAACCTGTTCATCACCCGGCAACCGGAAGCCGTCGATCGCGAGGAGATCCTGCGAGTGCTGGTGCCCAACGGAATCGCCATGCTGGGTCTGCCCGATGGCAGCTGGGAAAAACTGGTCAAGCCCCGTCCCCCTGAAATCGATGAATGGTCGCACTATCTGCATGATGCCAGCGGCAATGCCGTCGCTCATGATGATGTCGTCAATTCTCCACGACACCTGCAATGGGTCGGCAGCCCCCGCTGGTCTCGCCACCACGACCGTATGGCCAGCATGAGCGCTCTTGTGTCTACCAATGGTCGTATGTTCTATATCATGGATGAAGGCAGTCGGATTTCCGTGCAGCTGCCTTCCCGATGGAAACTCATCGCCCGCGATGCCTTCAATGGCACAATTCTCTGGAAACGTGACATCACCGAATG
>JBDKIW010000114.1:0-9103 GCA_039796955.1 Planctomycetota bacterium | reverse complement strand
AGAATCGGGTGCTGTGGGCGCGGCGTCTGGAAAACTGTCAGTTTCCGATCATTACGGGGGCAGCGACGGACGTGCTGATTGCCTGCTCGGCGGGCTTTGGTCGCGATCGGATGGAGGATGGGGGGCTGACAGATCTGCTGCAGGTCCGGATTCTGCGGGGAGCGACAGGGCAAACAGTGGCCGAGGCGAAGGGGCTGCCCTTGTCGATGCCGGCGTGGGTGCATCATGACGCGCGGCGATCAGAGATTCGTCTGCAGAGCAGCAACGGCAATCTCGTCGTACGGCCGACAGCCCCTTAAAGCGGGACGGGCGGGTGGTGAGAGGCGCTCGCATGAGTGTGTAGCAGTCAATTACCTCAGCACGGCCTGAAGGCGTTATGTTTTATACCCCTTAGTCCTGATGGGTGATGAGAATCCGGACCAGTTGTCTGATGTCCTGTCTGGGGCCGGGAAACTGCAAAACACCGACACAGCATTCTGGAGGTCTGATATCGACCTGCTGGCGTTGCTATGGGTTCCATGTCATTCGAGAGAATTGCCTGGACACACGTATGTCCAACCCTGTGTACGAGTGTCGACTTTTTTCCTTCTGGCGCCACCAATTAACGGGGTTTTCCGTGGCAAATCCTGTTTCCCAACCGTTGATCTGGTAGTATGTCCAGTTCGAGAAATCGCTACACGTTTTTCAGTATCATCGGCTGCAATCCTCGTCTTAAGGCACGAACATGATCGACACTCCAGCACGGACACAGATCCCTGTGTCAGCCCTCGACACCGTGCTGACGGCCCAGTTTGCCATCGCATGGGCTGGCGAAGGTGGCGAAGAAAGGCGACTTGCATGGTGGCGGACCGATCTGCACAGCGAGTACGGTGGGCTGGATCTGTATCAGCAATTGCTGCCCAATACCGCCGAATGGGCTGTGTTTCAAAGTCTCAGAGAGACGGCACGCCGCAAAGATGCGGAGCTGCGCGGAGAAGCACATGATGCAGAAGAACTCATCTCGCTGTTCTCCCTTGGCTTTGACATCGATGAACGCCTCGACGATCGACTTTCCGATCTCAAACGAAATCGAGTGGCACCGTTAGAAGCTCTTCCGGGACTGAACGAGGTCGTGTCAGATAAGTGGAATCGCGAGCATTTCGTGGAGTGGCTGGATGGTCACGGGGCAGCTGATTTCACGAACGTACCAGCTGGACGTCGTCTGAAAGGAAAGCAGCCGGACTCTCTGGAATTAACAGTTTCCAACTTGCTCGCTGCATTCAAACCACTGGCTGACGCGTATCCGCTGCCACATTATCGGAGGTCGTCTTGACTACACGGCCGTCCGAGATCACCACTTATCACACCCGCCTGGTTGACTGCTCGCTGGAGGTTGAGCACTGTCGCGCCTACTGGCTGCACGTCTGCGATGCAGCTCGAGATGAATTGGCAAAGCAGGCCTTCGAAAACTATTGGTTCGGTGCTCGCACGCTGCCCCGAATTCACGTTCTTCTTTCAAATTTTCGCGAGCGATTTAATCGTTTTCCACAGGCGATTTCAGTACTCCACCGCTGGGCTGAGATGAGTGCGGGCACCCGCAAGCTTGTCTGCCACTGGCACCTGCAGCTTGCTGATCGGCTCTATCGGGAATTCACAGGCAGCTTTCTGGTCAGTCGCGTCGCTGCAGGACGTCCAGAGATCAGTCGCGACGTCGTCGTGCGGTGGATCGATCAGGTGGCCCCCGAACGATGGTCCATCGCCACACGCATTCAGTTCGCCAGAAAACTGCTGTACTCAGCATCCGAGGCCGGCATCCTGAAGGGGCGCCGGGATCCTCGTGAATGGCAGGCTCCTCGAATCACGGAGGAGGCACTTGGTTACATTCTGTATCTGCTGCGTTCAATCGAGTTTCAGGGAACGCTGATAGACAATCCTTATCTGGCTTCTGTCGGTTTGCTGGGGCCCGAACTCGATCGGCGACTCCGTACGTTTCCAGATTGCCCACTGCGCAGACAGGGAGAACTGTTTGAATTCTCCTGGCGTTTCACGGATCTGGCACAATGGGCTGACAACAGAACTCTTCAGGGCGACGTTCAATTGAAAGAGACAGCATGACAGCTGACTTGTTTTATCAGACTCCGCTCGCAGAAGTCTTCAGTGCTTTGCGAGCGGATCTGATTCAGGAAGATGGTCCCCGAATCAGTACGATGCGAAACTATCGTTTCGCCATTGTGCAGTATGATCCGAAGGATGAATTTACCCTGCGCCGCGAAGTTCGCAGGTTGCACACAGAACTGTGCAGCAACGGCTGGATGGTACTTACGATCAACCTGCAGAAATTGTTGCTGGATCGTGTGCGGAGCCAGGGGGAAGAGTACATCCGCCGATTGATCGAACGAGAAAAACGGACAACAGGAAAGTCCATTGAACGCGGGATTCAGGACCTGCAGACGCGGTTGAGCCCGCTGATTGAGGGGCCTGAAGGAATCGCAGCGGACTGCAGTCGCATCATCTGCAGCTACGCCGAAGAGCATCCTGAGGCAATTGACAGGACTGTGGCCATTATCGGTCGTGCCGGTGCCCTGTACCCGTTCTTTCGATCTTCAGCTTTGCTGCGGCACCTGGATGGCAGAACTCAGAATGTTCCGGTTGTGCTGCTGTACCCAGGAGAGCGGCGCGGGGACAAGGGGCTTTCCTTCATGGGCCTGCTGGAGCCGGACAGCGATTACAGACCTCGAATCTATTGACGGTATTGGACCACTCATGACCAGCCCCAGACTCATCAGAGATTTGTTCCGCCAGGATGTCACTCGAGACATTCCGCCGGTCGTCTACTTCCACGAACAGAGTCCCGAAAAGGTTCGGGATGAAGTGGAGGAGTACATCATCACCGGGGGCTGGAACAAGGAACATCCGAATTTCAAGCGGGTACCCGACGGCATTCACGAGCAATATGTCAGGCTGGTGACTGCAATCACCCGGGAACTGGAGAAGAACGGTGGGCCATCTCTGCCCACGGCGTGGATCTCCGGCTTTTACGGCTCGGGGAAATCGAGCTTCGCCAAATTGCTGGGCCTGTCGCTGGATGGGCTCACGCTGCCGAACGGCAAATCCCTCGCGGAATCGCTGCTGGCACGTGACCTTTCCGATCGGGCGCAGGAGTTCCGGGACGCCTGGAAGAAGCTGCGGCAGCGGATCGAAGATCCATTTGCCGTGGTATTCGACATTGGCGGATTCGCCCGGGACAATGAACACATTCACTCGGCCTGCGTCCGTCAGGTTCAGAAGCGACTGGGATACTGTGCCGATCAGCCTCTGGTCGCCAACTTTGAGCTCCGGCTGGAGATGGCGGGGCAGTGGACGCGTTTTCTGCAGGTGTCTGAGCAAATCGGACATCCGTGGCTGCAGGAAAAGGACCAGCCATTTGCCGACGAAGTGTTTTCGGAGATCCTGCATCATTTTGAGCCGGACCGCTACACCAATCCCATGAGCTGGATTGACAGTCGCGCCGGAACCACGGTGACGGACTCGCCTTCAGAAGCTGTCGCGGCAATCGGCGAAATGCTGCGATTGCGACGCCCGGGTGGGACCTTGTTCATCGTCGTGGACGAAGTCTCACAGTACGTGCTTTCTCACGAGCAGCGTGTGGACAAGCTGAGAGCATTCGCGTCTGAACTGGGCAGTCAACTGAAGGGCAGAGCATGGCTGTTGTCCCTGGGCCAACAGAAGATTGACGAGGAAGCAGGTGACTCATTTCTGGTCTGGGCCAAGGACCGTTTTCCTTCGCAGCTCCGCGTCCATCTTGCCGCCACCAACATCCGCGATGTTGTGCATCGCCGCCTGCTGCAGAAAACCCCCGACGGGGAAGTCGAACTGCGACGACTCTTCGAGCAGCACCGCCCGGACCTGAAACTTTTTGCCTTTGGCTGCGAGGACGTATCGGCCGACGAATTTGTGGAAGTTTATCCGCTGCTGCCCGGGCAGATTGACCTGTTGCTGCAGATCACCAGTGCGATGCGGATTCGGTCCGCCAGAGCCCAGGGGGACGATCAGGCGATTCGCGGCCTGCTGCAGCTGCTGGGAGAGTTATTCCGGGTTCAGAATCTGGCCGATTCTCCGGTCGGCAGCTTGATCACGCTCGATGCAATTTACGAGATTCAGAAAACGGCACTGGACTCGGACACGCAGGCCAGCATGGCTCGGATCCTGACAGAAACCGCCAGCCTCGATCCGATGTTTCAGCGAGCTGCCAAGGCGGTCGCACTGCTTGAGCTGGTCCAGGATACCCGGCCTACAGACGCTCGACTGGTGGCTCAGTGCCTTTACGATCGCGTCGACCGCGGCAATCAGGTGGAAAAAGTCACGGCAGCACTGGAGAGTTTGCGACAAGACAATCTGCTGGCATGGTCAGAAAAGCTGGGGTACCGAATTCAGTCCACGGCGGGTGAGGAGTGGGAACGCGAAAAACGGGAGATTCGGACACCCCGTGAGGCGATCAGCGAGATTGTCCGCGATGCTCTGCGGATGGTCATGGAAAAACCCGAAAGGCCCACGTGGAAAAAACGACCGTTTCCATGGGCCGCCTTTTTCTCGGATGGAAAAGGGCTGGATGATGAAAAGTTGGTGCGGGCCAAAGACGAAGCCGTCGTGTTCGTGGATTTTCGTTTCGTGCAGGCGGATGAGCGATCTGAGGCCGTCTGGATTGAACGCAGCAACGAAGCAACGCTCAATGATCGTCTGATCTGGGTCTGCGGAGACGTCAGCGAATTGACGGAGCGTGCGCGGCTGCTGATTCGTGCACGCGGAATGGCTCGGCGGTACACCCCTCGCCGCGAGACGCTGAGTGAACCGCGCCGGCTGCTGCTGCAGCAGGAAGAACTGAAAGCAGAGACGCTGGAGGCGGAAATTCAGGATGTCGTGCAGTCCACGTGGCAGTCAGGGACTCTGTATTTTCGTGGTAAGACGTACAAGCCTGACGAATTTGGCAGCAAATTCAGCGTCATGCTGCTGAAAGTGGCCGAACGGATCATGCCAATCCTGTACAAGGAATTTGATCCGATTGTGATCCAGCCCTCAGAACTTGAGCAGCTGCTGATGCAGGAACTGAGCGGGCCCTCCACGAAATTCCTGAGAGACGAGCTGGGACTTCTGGAACTCGATGCCGGAAAATATGTTCCCACCTGCAGTGGACTGATTCCGACGCGAATTCGAGAGCTGATTGAATCTGAAGACGGTGTCACAGGAGCCCACCTGCTGAACCGTTTCGCTGGACCTCCGTATGCCTACCAGCCGGAAGTGATCAGGGCGTGTGTGCTGGGGCTGTTACGAGGCAGTAAGCTGAAAATTGAAGATGGGGAAGGGAATGAAATTACCGCCGTGCGGGATGCCGGTGTGCGTGAGGTGTTTGAGAAACCGGCCGCATTTCGTCGGGCCCAGTTCATCCCTGTCGGAGAGGATGATATTGGCGTCCGAGCTCGGGCCAGGATCTGCAAATTCTTTGAGGAACATCTGGGGATCGCCCTGGATCGGGAAGACAACGCCATTGCCGATGCTGTGGAACGTCGGTTCAATCCGATGGCTGCGGAGCTGCGCGAGGTGCTGACGCGGTTCGACCGTGTTCCCGGTGCTCGTGAGACGCCAACCGAGCTTACGCGACTGAACGCGGCACTGGAACGCTGTCTGTTGAGGATTCGCAACACCAGAGAGACGCTGAAGTCCGTGAAGAAGCACCTCGATGATCTGATCGATGGCGTCAAGCTGATGCGACGATTCGGTGCTGAGCTGACAGAAGAGGCTCTGCGGCTGCTGCGCGAAGCTCAGGACGTCGCTGCGAATCAGGCGGCCCAGTTGCGTGACATGGAATTGTTGTCCGGACCCGCACAGGAATCAGCCGGACGAATCACCGCCCACCTGACAGCTGCACGTCCATGGGTCGATATCCCCACTCTGCAGCCGGAACTGGAGATCGTCCGCCAGACCTATCGTGAAGAACGTGCGCGTCTGCTGGAATGGCAGGGACAGCGAGCCGAACAGGCCCGAGCGAATATTCGCAGTCGGGATGGCTACAGTACGTTGCCGGCGGACAAAGCTCACAATGTCATTCGTCCGATCAACGAAGCGACGACAGATACCACGGCAGATGCAATTTCACCGGCCCTGCGGGATCTGAGGGATTCATTCATCGTAAGGTTGCAGGCGGCCGAAGAACGGGCCAATCGAACGCTGGATGAGTACCGAAACACCGATTCAAAGCACCCCTTTGTACCCATCAATCTGGGCCTGCAGAATCGGGAAGTGAAATCCGAGGCGGAAGTGGACGCCCTGATTGCAGAAATCCGCGAACGCCTGCTGCAGCAACTGCGCAACGGCCAGCGAATCCGATTGCTGTAGAGTCGCCTTTCGCTCCGAGAAAGGAGGAGTTCTTGTTGTGGGTTGTTGTGGGTTGGCGGGATGGCACTTTTCGCGGAGCGAAAAGCGACTATCGACCACCCTGCGTTGATAGTTGCCTTTCGCTCCGCGAAAGGACCGTAACTTTGATAAGAATGATTTCCGAACGACAGACGTGACCTACTTTTCGCGGAGCGAAAAGCGACTATCAGCACTCAGCATTGATAGTCGCCTTTCGCTCCGCGAAAGGACCTTAACTTTGATAAGAATGATTTCCGAACGACAGACGTGACCTACTTTTCGCGGAGCGAAAAGCGACTATCAGCACGCGGCATTGATAGTTGCCTTTCGCTCCGCGAAAGGAACACCCCTCAAAAACACCCCCGTAACCTTCAACCCCCACTTTTCGCGGAGCGAAAAGCGACTATGAAAAACCCGATTCTCGGTGATGCCTTCGATCCCAAAGCCGACTTCGTCATCCATGATGGCAAACGCCCTCATTGGTCACAGGCCGGTGTGATCGTATTCATCACAGCACGCCTGCACGACTCCATTCCCACGGAAGTCTTCAGTCGCTGGGAACGAGAAAAACAGGACTGGATCGAACGCCACGGTGGGCAGGGATACTGGGCGGATGCGCTGACAAAGTTACCGGAATCTCTGCAGGCGGAATTTCAACAGCATTTCAGTCGCTGTCGGGACGATCTGCTGGATGACTGTCTCGGGCAGTGTGTGCTGCGGGACCCGGCGAATGCGGCGATCGTGGCGGACTCGCTGCTGCACTTTGATGGCGACCGCTACCGAATGGGGGATTTTGTCATTATGCCCAATCACTTTCACCTGCTGGCGGCGTTTCCGGACGAAGCGTCCATGCAGGCTCAGTGTGACTCGTGGCTGCATTTTACGGCCACCCAGATCAACCGCCGCACGGGAAGCAAGGGAAAACTGTGGCAGCAGGAGCCATTTGACCACCTGATTCGCAGTTCTGAACAGTATGATTACCTCCGGGATTATATCGCCAACAACCCGAAGAAAGCCCGATTGCCTGAAGGCGAGTTCCTGTACCGACGATTTCCATATACGCGATAGACCAGCGATGATGTCCACGACCGAACTGAAAACCTTCCGTTTGTCGCGTTTCGCTCCGCGAAACGTGGAGTCTTCGCCAGCGAACTACCCGGCGTCTGTGGAGGTATTTACAGGGACGTTCCTTTCGCGGAGCGAAAGGCGACTCTCATTGTCGCGTTTCGCTCCGCGAAACGTGGAGTGTTCGCCAGCGAACTACCCGGCGTCTGCGGAGGTAATTGCAGGGACGTTCCTTTCGCGGAGCGAAAGGCGACTCTCAGTGTCGTGTTTCGCTCCGCGAAACGTACCGTCCCCCAACCCCCTGCAACATCCCACAACCTCCCCGTCCCTTCAGCACCACCACTCGTTCCTTTCGCGGAGCGAAAGGCGACTATCATGATGACCTCCGACGCCAAGGCGAAGCTGTCGAAAACAATCCGTGCCCTGCGGGCACGACTCCTGACAGAACTCAGTGAGGCAGTTGACCGGCAGTACAAACTGACACTGGACCCGTCTCGGCTGGACAATCGGTCGGCCGTCCTGCGGCGACGGCTGGAGGACTGGCTGGCTGAGCAGGTACGCACGCAGTCCGGAAAGGTGAAACGCACTCGGGAGGACTTTCGTCGGGACGCCGAGAAGCAGGCGGCCTACACTCTGCTGAATCGACTGGTGATTCTGCGGATCATGGAGGCGGAAGGGTTACGGAAACCCGAAGTGCTGACGGGCGGCTGGAATAGTCGAGGGTACAAGGATTTTCGCGAACTGGCTCTGGCTCTTGTGCGCAGTGACGATGCCGAAGGTTACGGATTTTTGTTGAAACTGGTGTTTGAGGATCTGGCAATTGATCTGCCAGGCCTCTACGGGTCAGCTGGCATTGCGGATCTGATTCCGGTGCCGGCGGCAACGCTGCGTGCCGTAGTGGAAACACTGGACGATGCCGAGCTGCAGTCGTGCTGGTCGGATGACATGACACTGGGCTGGGTGTATCAGTTCTGGAACGACCCGGAGCGGGAATCGCTGGATGCGAAGATCAACGGGGGCGGCAAGATTGAGCCGCATGAGATCGCCAGTAAGACGCAGATGTTTACTGAGCGTTACATGGTGGACTGGCTGCTGCAGAACAGTCTTGGTCCGATGTGGCTGGCGATGTGTCAGAAGCATGGCTGGACACCTGCTGTGGTGGCGGATGGGACATTGGAGCGTCTGGAACAGCGGCGGGCGGAATGGCGAGCAAAACGGGATGAACGCCAGGCGGCGATAGTCGCCTTTCGCTCCGCGAAAGGAACCGCCGACGGGGACAGCGGGGAGGTAAATTTCGCGGAGCGAAATTCGACAAACAGCCCTGCGCTCCGCGAAGGGAACGGCCAGGACGCACGTTTCGCGGAGCGAAACGCGACTATCGACGAATCCCGTTTGCCGGGTGTGTCGCTGACCGAGCTGATGCCCCTGGAAACTGAAGCGGAACGCTGCTGGGCCTACTATGTCCCGCAGCCAATCCCGGACGATGCGGTGCAGAATGCCCCGAAATCCGTGCGGGATTTGAAGATCATTGATCCCGCGGTGGGATCGGGTCACTTTCTGGTGGTGGCGTTTGACCTGCTGTTTGCATTGTACCGTGAAGAAGCCCGCCACCGCGGAATTTCATTGTCGCCTTTCGCTCCGCGAAAGGAAG
>JBDKIW010000113.1:0-7719 GCA_039796955.1 Planctomycetota bacterium | reverse complement strand
ACGCTTCAACGGAGTGTAGACACACACGTACGTTAACATGGTCAGGACAGATGCGATACTTGTCAACGGATTGGCCACCCACCACAGCAGCAGCCCACCCACCACAGACAATGCAATCCCGAACACAGCGCCCTCAAGCACCGACACCCGACCACTCGCCACGGGACGGCGCTCCGTCCGACTCATAAAGCGATCACTGCCGGACTCCCAAACCTGGTTCAACACGCTTGAGGCAGCAACAAGCAGGCAAATCGATGGCACGCTGACCAGCGCCTTCAGCCAGTCCACCGACTCTGAGGACGCCAGCACAAAACCCGCTAGCACTGCCACAGCAGACATGACCACAATTCTGGGCCGCACCATCTGGGCATAATCAGCCAATCGCCCCGGCAACGGCGTCGCAACAACCCCTTCCACTCCGCCAGCAACCACTGCACTCATGCGACGCTCCCCCCTCGCAAGGGTTCGACGCCCGTGATTCGCGTGGAAGCCAGCAGCCCGCGGCAATGCAACCGGAGCACAATCACGCTACTGCAACAGCAAGTGGCCAGGAGGAACATCCCCGCCACGGTGTGAAGACTGCAGATAATCGCCTGCTCAAGGGATCCCGTCATCGCCACGTAGCCGATGCTCTTGAAGCCGAATCTCGCAACCAGAGACCCCAGTCCCAGCAACACCTGCAGTCCAACCGTTGACAAGATGCACAAGCCGGCCACACGCAGAACACGCAAACCGCCGCCGAGCAGCGAAATTGCCGCAAACAGGCACGCCACCAGGGTTACCACAGCCCCAATCACATGCTCGGTTCGCATCCCATGCAGATGACGCAGCACGCCACCTAGCCCGTACTGAAACAGCACAACCAGAGGCAGAAGCATCACGAGAAACGCACCCACCGCAGTGAGACGCTCCTCAGATCGTGCCAGCCACCGGTGCCAACCGGGACTCAACAGCAGCCGAAACACCACACAACTGGAGAAGAACAAGGCCCCGGTGATGCTGTGCGTCATCGCCAGCACCTGAGCATTCAGCACAACCCGCGCACCACCGAGCAACCCCTGGCAAATGACAGCGACGAGAATCCCCACCGTCCAGTTGCGGACGACTCGGTCTCCGCAACGAAAACCGAACCACGCCAGCAGAATCGCGACGAATCCAATCAACATCCCGGCCAACCGGTGTCCGTGCTCAACGAACTTTTCCGTATTGACCGCAAAGTCACTTAACCACGGATACAGCAGCATGTTCTGACCGTCCGAAGACGGCCAGTCCGCAAACGCCATCCCGGCTTTCAGTGTCGTCACAACCGACCCCATGCCAATCGGCAGCAAGGCAACCGCGCAGGTTACCGTCGCCCATCGACGCACTGGGGACAAATTGTCACAGGACACATTCACCGCGCTACTCCTGGGCCGTTGCCATCAAATCTTCAGTGGTGAACCGCCACACGCTGCACTCCAGCCGGTGGTGCAGTCGTCTGCAGAATAAAGTCCTGACCGAGCGCCTCTGCTTCCGGGGAAGAATACTCGTACGGGCCACGGTAACAAACCGGCGGCACGTCAAAGTTGCCATGTCCCGGAGGTGACGGCGCACTCCACTCGAGCCCATTCGCACCCCAGGGGTTCCGCCCAGCCTTCTGACCACGGAAAATACTGTAGAAGAAATTACCCAACAGCAGAAACTGTGCAAAACCCATGATGATCGCCGAGATCGTCATAAACTGGTTCATCGGCAACAGGTGCTCCAGATAGCCATGCAGATACGGATCCGCGTACCGACGAGGCATGCCAGCGATCCCCAGCAGGTGCATCGGGAAAAACGTTCCATTCATACCGATGAACGTCAAAACAAAGTGCACCTTGGCAACCTTGTCGTTCATCATGCGACCGAACATCTTCGGAAACCAGAACTGAATGCCAGCAAAGACACCGAACAAAGTGGCCCCAAACAACACATAGTGGAAGTGAGCCACAATGAAGTAGGTGTCGTGGAAATAAATGTCCACGGGAACCGCCGCCATGAAGATCCCGCTCAACCCGCCCACAATAAACAAGGCCACAAACGCAGCGCAGTTCAAAAACACCGCATTAAACTGAATGTTTCCGTCCCAGATCGTGCCGATCCAGTTGAACACCTTGATGGCAGAGGGCAGGGCAATCATCATGGTCGACGTCATGAACGTCATACCCAGTGCTGGGTTCATACCGCTGGTGAACATATGGTGTCCCCAGACGATGAACCCAAGACCTGCAATCGCCGCCATAGAATACACCATCGGCTTGTAGCCAAAGACGGGCTTACGTGACATACAGGCCAACATGTCAGAGACCATTCCCATCGCAGGCAGCAGCATGATGTACACAGCGGGGTGTGAGTAGAACCAGAACAGATGCTGCCACAGCAGCGGTTGGCCACCGCCCACCGTCGGAGCAGCATTGTTCACAATGATCCCAGCCGGAACGAAAAACACCGAGTGAATTGTCGTTGGGAGAAGTTCACTGAGTCGGTCAAACACCAACATGAAACCCGCGGCCGTCAAAACCGGAAGAGCAAATGCCTGCAGAATCGCAGTGATAAACATGGACCAGATTGTCAGAGGCATACGGAACAGGGTCATCCCCGGTGCTCGCATGTTGATGATTGTCGTCATGTAGTTCACCGAACCCATCATCGACGAAACACCAACCAGCGTCAGTCCGAACAACCACCAGGTCTGGGCAGCACCAGAACCGGGCGCGGCCGCAGCAAGGTCGCTGAGGACAGGGTACGACGTCCAGCCGTTACCCGGCCCTGCGGTCGGGCCACTTGCTACAAAGCTCACCCCGAAGCAGAAAATTGCGGGCCACATGAACCAGTAGCTCAACATGTTGAGCACCGGAAACGCCATATCATCCGCACCAATCTGCAGCGGAATCAGGAAGTTCCCGAAGGCACCGGCCAGAACAGGAATGATCACGAGAAAGATCATCACCGACGCATGCATCGTGAACAACATGGTGTAGAACTCCGGGCTGATCTGCCCGCCTTCTCCATGGAACAACCCAAACACACGCCCAATCAATGGCATACTCTCCCACGGAAAGGCCAGTTGCCATCGCACCGCAAGAGCCAACGCACCACCAACCATCAACATCAGGATGGTGGTGATGAGAAACTGAATCCCGATGACCTTGTGGTCCGTCGAGAACACGTACTTCTGAATAAACGTCTGCTCATGGTGTCCATGAGCGTGATCATGCGAGTGATCGTGTGTATCAAGGGCTGGTGTAATCGTCGCCATCGTTGTTTACCGCCTGAAATCCAACCAATCCAAAACAGAAGTCCACTCTGCCTGCCACACTATTCTGCAGACGCTTCCGCGTCCGCTACACCGTCTTCGTTCTGCTCAAGCTCCAGACGAGTCAGATACTCGTCCACGCCCTTCTGCGAGTCCGCGATGATTCGAGCCTTCATCTTATAGTGACCCCAGCCGCACAACTCCGCACACAACAGCTCGTACTCGCCCGCTTTCTCAATCTCGAACCAGACCGGGATAATCAATCCCGGGACAGCATCCTGTTTCACACGCAATCGCGGCACAAAGAACGCATGCTGAACATCCTGCGTACGGAGGTTGATCATCGTCGGCACTGCTGCTGGCACATGCACTTCATTAACGAAATACAAGTCGCCGGGCTGTGCCTCATTCATCAACTTCGTTCCCGGCTTCGGGTACCGAATCCGCCATTCAAACTGCCGAGCCATCACCTCGGCAACCGGCGAATTCTGAACGGAGTCGGGGAACTTCGACAACACGCGGATATCGGCCAGCACATCCAGCTGTGTCAAAGAGATGAACACCAGCACGAAAGCCGGCACGATCGTCCAGATGATCTCAAGCTTGTGGCTTCCATGGGAAAACCAGGCCTTCTGACTGCTTCCCTTTGTGGCCCCTTTCCAGAGGGCGTAGCCGAGTGCAGCCTGCGTGCCGACGAATGTTACCGTCACAATGATCAGAATGAGATAGAAGAGCCCATCGATCTGGTGACCGAGCGTTGACAAAGGTGCACTCGGAAACCACCAACCGCGCGATGGTGCAATCAAACACACATAAAGCGCCACCAATGGCCAGAACCAGAAAAACAGTGCCCAGAACTTCTTCACGGATCGCTTCTCCATCCGAACCAGTTGACCGCAAAATATCCCCGAACGCCCCGACCGACCACTTTCAACCCTCAGTCACCAGCCTCAGCAGGTGCTGCTTCCGCCGCGGTCGCGGGTGCGGCAGCAATCGCCCCCGGCTCGGATTCGAACTGCAGACTCAACAGGTAATTCACAATGTGCCAAATGTCTTCATGAGGTGTATTTTTGAATGACGGCATCCGCGACCCCTTAATGCCTGCATGAATTCTGCAGAACAGGTCGATCGGTCGGCGTCCACCCCGGAAAATCCCACGCTGCAGGTTTCGGGGCTGATTCAGGTTGTCCCATTCGTCGTGCAGACCGGCTTCCTTGTACAACTCGCCCGAAACCGGGTTCTTCTCGAATGCCAATGTCTGCGGTCCATTACCGGCCCCATCGATCCCATGGCAATCCGCACAGTTCAGAGTGCTGCTCAGGTACAATGCACGTCCCCTACGGCGGGATTCAGGCGAATCAGGAACTCGCGCAACCGTAGGAATGATTTTCGCATCTTCCGTGTCAGCCGCAGTCCACACTTCCCCCAGCTCATCGCCGAGCGAATCCGCAGTCGCAGGAAACTCATCCTTCAGAAACTCATTCAACTCCTGCACTATGTCAGAACGCTTCTCGTCTTTCAGCCGATCGCTGACCGACTTCTCTGAGTAGTCAGACGCGAGCTCATTCACGAGCTTCCGCTCATACTCACCCCTCATGGCCAGGAATCGCACGTATTCCACAATGGCGTGCAATTCCTCATCCTTCATCAGCAGAAATGAAGGCATGTAGGTTCCCGGAATCCCGTACTTCAACACACGCAAAAGATCTTCACGGCTGACTTTTGACTGGTCATTCGTGGACGTGAACTTAAACACCCCATGGCGATAGTCACGCGGCTTCGGATTCAGGTATTCGGCAGTCGGCCCCTTGCCGTCCCCGGCGGTTCCGTGGCAGTGACTGCAGTGACGCATGTACAAAACGCGCCCCGACTGCAGTGCCGACCCACCGTCGATTGCGCACAAATCACCGTTTGTTGGAGCCTTCTCAGGCAAAGCCGCCAGGACGGCTTCACCAGTCTGAGCATCCCACTTCGCTACGGCAACGGTTTGGCCCGCCCCCTCACCTGTGATGAACTGCACACTGGCAGCCTCTGCCGGGAGTGATTTCCCCTCTTCCGCGGCGAAACGTATGCGAACTTCCGTCTCAGTCGAGGCGACCGCTTCCACTCGGGCAGACGCCCCGCCCCACTCCACCGGCAGCTTTAACCACGCCTTCAGTTGCTGAGGATTACCGAAACGACTGTCAAGTGTGGGTTTCACACCCGGCGCAGCGTCCGTACCTTCCTGCGCTTCAGCAATCAGAGACTCAGTCTTTGCGCTGTAAGCGAACGAGGAATCAAACTCGGAGCAGCCGCTGACTGCCGCGGTCAAAAGACAACCAAGGCCCAGATTCTTCAGGCTGAACGCCTTTGAGTTTTCCATTGCCCCAATCCAACAGTTGAAACCTAAACCACGAACCGGCATCACAGCTTTAACAAATCCACTGGATAGTCAATCTTCATGTCCGTCACTTCGCCAGCCTTGATCTCCACAGCCAGTTTGCGCTGCACGAAATTTCCGTTGGCAGCCTCGTGCCAAACCACAAATGTGTGCTCTCCAGTCGGAAGATCCGGGATCGAGAATGCGCCGTTCTCGTCGGTGACCGCTGCGTAGGGATGGTCGAGCGGCAAATGCCACGCATTCATCCAGGCGTGATAGTCACACTTCACTGCCAACGGCACCGATTCAGATTTCCGATAGACAATCTCAAGTTTCCCTTCTCGATCCATCGGTGCGACCCCCGAATTCACAGACTGGTTCTTCGCGGGGTAAGTGTGCGTGTTGTGAGCAACCGCGTCGTTGCTCAGAACTCTCACAACCTGATTGACCGGAAGGACCACACTGTGAGGGTAAAACCGGCAGTTCTTCTGGTCAAACATGAAGGGCTCCGCAGCCTCCGCCGGTGCCTTCCCACCCTTTGGCGCCTTCGCAAGATACACGAAGGCGTTGGCTACTCCACCATCCGCACTTACAACCAGACGTTCATCCGGCACGTCGACAGCCGCACAAACTTCCTTATCTTTGATATTGTCGCCCTGCTTCACGATCAAGGGCAAGGCGGGAACAGACCCGCTCAGAATCAATCTGCCACTGAACGAGCCATAAGTCACTTCGCCAGTCTCGGCCGCCCCAGTTGCTGCTTCAGCCTCAGCCTCGCCGCCCGCAGCGACAAACGTCACCTCAGGCACAACCGTCGCACCACCACCGAAGTTCCCACACCCGAGCGCCCCAGCCGTAAACGCGGCTGCGGTGACTACAATACACTGCTTCCGGAATATCTCTCTCATGGTTACTCATCCCCTCCCGCCGCCGGCGCAGCCGGTGCCGTTGCCGCCGCTGGAGGCTCATAGACAGTTGGCCCGACATTCTCCAACAGTTCCGAATAATTCAGCAGAGCATCCCTGACCCCAACCACATGGGCATCCGGATCACCATGGAACTTATCCGGGAATTGTGTTGCATTCTTCGCAAAGTTGACGGGCATGGACGTGTAAGGCGTAATCCATGACGGCTTGTACAGCCAGAGCTTCACCCAGTCCGGACGCAGTCGGTTCTGCACGTCAATCAGGTTTGGTCCCTGAATGTCTTTCGACGGATCGGATGCCTTGAACTTCCTGCCACCAACCGAATGGCACTTAATGCACAGAGGACCATTCAGCAACGACCACGACTCGTGCAGGTAATCCTGCCCTTCGCTCAGACCACCAGCCGCCACCAATTCCTGCCGACGCTGCTGCAGATAATCCGTATCCTTCGGCCCCTGCTCTTCATAGGGATACACAGCACCATCCACCGCCGCGAAGTAATTCGCAAGGGTTCGAGCTTCTGCCTGACTGAGGTTGAACCGAGGCATTCTCAACACAGTCGTGTAACGAATCTTGCCGGGCTCAAGCAGGAAGGAATACAGCCACGAAGTCTGAACTTTGAAGCCTTCCTGATACAGTGGAGGAGGAGACGCCTGCCATGCCAGCTTACGCTGATCGAAGCGATAAGTCAGCAGCCTGTCGACAAGTAACTCTGCAAACTGGCCACCACGAGGCTCCTGGTAATCCACAAGACGACTCTCTGCAAAGCTCACAGGAGCACCAGGCAGCAACCGCTTCGCCTGGTCACCGGTACCAAATTCAACCGGCTCCCAAACCTCAAAGCCGTACTCTCTCAATTCCGGATCTTCTTCTTCCGGATCCGGTCGAGAAGACACCATACCGTGGAAGCTGGCAATCGGCAGATTGACCTTCTGGTCATCAACTACAAACTCCTTCGTCGCACCTGTCAGGCCCTGACGCGGAGGACGCATTTTCAACAGCATATCCAGAGCCGCCTGGTGATCCCCAGCGTCCAGCGGTGTGGAATCAATTCCGGCAAGGTCGGCCGCGAACGTGATCTTCGGCAACTCAACGACGTGGCAACCTGTGCAGTTGTACTTGGCCAGCAGAAACTCGCCTTCGATGCGAGTCTTCTC
>JBDKIW010000112.1:0-12035 GCA_039796955.1 Planctomycetota bacterium | reverse complement strand
GGGTGTGCATGGATTGAGTCGGCGAGGTCGCGAGCGGTCGCCCCCATCTCGATCGCCAGCACGGCTTCGGCAATCATTTCTCCGGCACCCGGGCCAACAAGCCCGACGCCGAGAACGCGTTGCTTTGAGTTTTCGACGATGATCTTGGTCAGGCCTTCTGTGCGTGCGAGTGTTTGTGCACGGCCGGAGGCCGCCCACGGGAAGCGAGACACGGTGACGTCCAGATTGCGAGTGCGTGCTTCTGCTTCGGTCACGCCAGCCCAGGCAAGTTCCGGGTCGGTGAAGACCACGGCGGGAATCGCAATGTTGTCAAATTCGACGGGCTCGCCCAGCAGAGTTTCGACAGCAATTTTTGCTTCGCGAGTGGCCTTGTGGGCCAGCATGGGTTCTCCGGCAACGTCGCCGATTGCCAGCAGGCGGGGATCCGCGGTTCGCTGATTCCGATCGATGGTGATAAATCCACGCTCGTCAATTCGGGCCGTTGTGTTTTCGAGCCCCAGACCTCGGCTGTTGGGACGTCGTCCGACGGACACCAGCACTCGATCAAACATCTGTCGAGGTTCGACGCCGTCACCTTCGAGTGCAGCGACGATGCCGGCGGGAGTGGCTTCGATGCCGGCAACTTTTGTGTTCAGGTGGATGGCTTTGAACAGATGCGACAGTCGCTTCTGCAGTGGCGTCACGAGGTCCCGGTCAGCGCCCGGCAGAAGACCTGAGGTCATTTCGACAACAGTGACTTCAGATCCGAGTGCTGCGTAGACGCTGCCCATTTCGAGTCCGATATAGCCGCCGCCAATGACCAGCAATCGGCGGGGCACATCCTTCAACTCAAGCGCACCGGTGGAATCCATCACGCGGTCGTCCCCGATGGCGAATAGCGGTGGCATAGCGGGCTGAGATCCGGTGGCCACGATGCAGTGTTCGTAGCTGAGTGTTTTTGTGGACCCATCCGGGAACTTCAGTTGCAGAGTGTCCGAGCTGACAAAAGTCCCGCGTGCCTTAATCAGTTCGACACCGCGCGCCTTGCAGAGACCTTCGATACCGCCGGACAGAGTCCCAATGACGTTATTTTTGAAGCCTCGCAGCTTGTCGAGGTCAATGGTGGGTTTCGAAAAGACGACTCCGTAATCCGCAGCTTCCTGAGTCTCATTCAGCAGCTTTGCGACGTGGAGCAGAGCTTTGGACGGGATGCACCCTCGGTTCAGACAGACACCGCCGGGCTTGAGTCCTTCATCGATCAGCACTACCTTCATTCCGTGGTCCGCTGCCGCAAAGGCCGCTGGATATCCCCCCGGACCACCGCCAAGAACTGCCAGTTGAGTCGTAATGTCGGCCATGGATATTTTGAGCTTCTGAAGAGAATTACGGGTGAAGGGAGCGACCCGGCCTGAACTCTGTCGTTACGAGGACCACCCCGGGAAGAGCACCTGCACTGCAGGAGGCCTGAAACTGTAACCGGAAGGCTACCAGGCGGCAACGGTTATGGCGGTGAGTGCGTTCCACTGAGCCAGCGTTCCCGGAAAATGGTGAAAAACGGGAAAATTCTTCTTTTCCATGGTTTTCCTGTGACGTGTATTTTCCTGTGGGACTGCGCTTGACCAGGCCGATCCCAACGCGTTAAACCTTACCTGAACGATTTTGGCAGTCCCCGGCACGCCCGCAGACTGTCTCCCACCTTCCTGTTGTTTTCCTGACTGTCGCATGCCGTTTGTCTCGACAACGGTCCCTCCAGTGACAGTGCTGTGAAACTGTTTGCGGAGCACGCGCCATGAACGCGAGTCTTCGGTTTTTGCGCTGTCAGGCTATCCGAGTTTGTTGCGAGTTTGTGGTTCGCAACTCCGGGCATCTTGCCCTCGTGATGGGTGCCGCTCTGCTGACAAGTTCAGGGCACCTGGCTTTGGCGCAATCGGCGACGGCCCCGTCTGCTGTGTCGCCCTCAGATCTCCGCCAACTGATCAACCGCGAGCTGGCACCTCCGCAGGGTATTATTATTCCCACAGCGTCCGATGCGGAATTTCTGCGGCGAGTCTCACTGGATTTGACTGGGATGCCTCCACGCGCGGATGACGCCCGGCGGTTTCTGACGGACCCGGATCCCGCACGTCGTGAGAAACTGGTTGACCAGTTACTGGCGACCCCGGAGCATGCAAGGCACCTGGCGTCGGCACTCGATGTCATGCTGATGGAACGTCGTGCGAATACGCACGTTTCTCAGGACGACTGGATGGCGTGGTTGCTGCAGTCCGTGCGGAGCAATAAGCCATGGAATGTGCTGGTCCGCGAACTGCTGACCGCCGACGGCGAGAATGCAGCGTCCCGTCCGGCTGCCCGATTTCTGCTGGATCGAGGGACTGAACCCAACGTGGTGGCTCGCGATGTCGGCCGACTCTTTTTCGGCCGAGACATGCAGTGTGCGCAGTGCCATGACTCTCCGATTGTCAGTGACTTTCTGCAGAAGGATTATCAGGGACTGCTGGCTGTTTCGTCAGCGACCTATCCGGTTGTGAAGAAGATCGACGGCAAGGATGTGACTGTTCTGGCAGATCGTGCCGGGACTGATCTGACGTTCGAGAGTGTGTTTTCCAAAGGGACGCCACATCGCACGGGAGCGAGGCTGCCCGGTGGAACGACCCTGGCGGAATCGTTTCTGGTGCCTGGAGATGAATATCAGGTGGCTCCAGCGGACGGTGTGCGTTCGGTTCCTAAGCAAAGTCGTCGTCAGTGGCTGGCAGAAACGGCAACCTCCGGCAACCATCGTTTGTTCAACGAAAACGCAGCCAACCGTTTCTGGTCGCTGATGTTTGGACGCGGCCTGGTGCATCCGCTGGACATGCTGCATCCGGACAATCCCGCGGTGAGCCCGGCGCTGTTGCAGCAATTGGGGGCATGGCTGGCGACGTCGAATTACGATCTCCGCACGTTTCTGCGGGAGGTTGCCCTGAGCGAACCGTACCAACGGCCGTTCGATCTGCCTGTGGAAACTCAGCGACAACTGGCGCAGGTTCGTCAGGAAGCGGATTCACTCGCCGCGATCCGGGTTTCTCTGGACGCAACATTGACTCAGGTGCGTCAGCAGCATGACGAAATCGAAGCCGCTTTTCAGGCTGCTGAGACAGCATTGATCCCCGTGGCCGCTGAACAGGACAAGGTCCGTGGGCAGACCACAGAAGCTCGAAAGAAGCTGGACGAAGCAACGAAGGCTGCGAACGATGCGGTCGCGGCATTGAACGGAAAGAAGTCGCTCGCGGAGTCGCTGACCGAGGCCTACGCAGCGGCTGCAAAAGCCGGCCAATCACTGTCCGACGATCCGGCGATTGTTGCGGCTGCGCAGGTGCTGAAGGCGAAGTCGGATGCGATCACCGGTGAACTTCCCGCGCTGCAGCAGGCCGTGACAGACAAGACTGGGGCTGTCACCGCTCCCAATGACGCGTTTCGTGCCTCGGTTGCTGCTCTCGAGGCCGCTCAGAGCGGAACACTGCCACTGAGCGATGCACTGTTGAAGGAAGAAGCCCGCCTTGTGGTCGCTCGGGCTGCTGTCCAGGATGCGCAGTTGCAGGTGACGTCTCTGGATAATCGGCTCGCAGGTCTGCAGCGATTGGCTGGCGTTGCTGACAAGCTGGTGGCGGTGGATCAGGCCGCTCAGTTAGTGGCATCCCGGCAGGCTGACGTGATTGCCGCCACTCAGGCGATGACGGATGCTCAGGCAGCGCTGAATACGGCGACTGAGACCCGTCAGGGCATGCTCAAGCAGCGAGATCTGAGTCAACGGGCTCTGGACAGTGAGATACAGCAGCGTGAACGTCTGGGGCTGGTGGCGGAGCATCTGAATCAGTCTCGCCAGGCCCTCGATTCCGCCGTTGAGGGTCTGACCATCGACAATGGACTGAAGCAACTGGTTGTGGCCCTGCAGGATCGACAGCAGGCTTCACAGGCCGCACTGGATGTTCAGAAGCAGGCCGTCGCCTCGGCTCAATTGCAGCTTGATGAGGCTGAAAAGCAGCTGTCTGCGGCCATTAACGATGAGGCCGTGGCCAACACCGCTCTAAAGCAGCAGCAGGAACTGATGGCGGCCGCGGACCAGACGTTCCAGCAGGCCCGGATGCATCACAGGGAACTGCAGACAGAGCTACTGACCGCCAGCGACGCAGTACCGAACGATCTGGCATCCCGATTCGCACTGTCGCAACTGAAACCACTGACCCCCGAACAGCTGTGCTGGACGGTGTTCCGTGTCACGACAGTCTACGATCGTTATCGGGCTGGGGAGATCGCCGAACTGGACAAGGCCTCGCCATTGACGGATGAACAGAAGCAGGACCCCGCTGCTGTGATGGCCCGCGAGCAGTTGGTTGAACAACGCACCTGGGATAAGCTCAAAGGAAATCTGGGGCAATACGTGGCAATCTATGGTGGAGCTCCGGGACAGCCTCAGGGAGACTTCTATGCGAGTGCCGATCAGGCGCTGTTTACGGCAAATGGAAGTGCTATCAACAGCTGGGTGGCTCCGGCGGGAGACAATCCGGCGGAGCGAATCCTGAAGACCGCTGACAATCGAGTGGCGGCCGAAGAGTTGTACCTGGGCATCCTGACTCGCATGCCCAGTGAAGATGAGATTGCAGAGGTCTCTGCTTTTCTTTCCCAGCGTCCGGATCGCAATAAGGCGGCCCAGGAACTTGTCTGGGGATTGCTGAGCAGCGCGGAATTCCGTTTCAATCGTTGATGTTTTTTTGATGTGTTCAATGTCCCGGATTCTGCTGTTGAAGCAGATTCGGGAAACTGGTTCTCATTGACTGATATCCGCACAGCCGGAGGCTGGCGGGATTTTGTTTTCTGAAAGGTCAACCGATCATGAGCCTTCGATATCCCTGCAACACAGCAGCACATGGCGTGGCACGACGGCAGTTCCTGGGAACTCTGGCAGCCGGCGCAGGAACCATCGTGGGTGGGCTGGGGGCCTTTGCCAATCCTGCCATCGCTGCGGGGCTGAAGGCGGACCAGAAACGCATCGTTGTGTTCAACATGCATGGCGGACTCAGCCAGCTGGAGAGCTGGGATCCGAAACCGGGTGTGGAAACCGGTGGACCGTTTCTGGCCATCCCCACGTCCGTACCGGGCATCCACGTGAGTGAGCTGTTGCCGAAGACGGCTCAGCAGATGCACCATCTGTGTCTCGTACGCGGGGTCAACACGTCCGAGGACGATCACGGCAAGGGGGCCTATCTGATGATGACGGGGCGGCGCCAGACTCCGGCCGGTGAATTCCCGCAGATCGGGGCGGTGGCAGCGAAGGCGCTCAATCCTGCTGACAGCGCACTGCCCGGGCACATTCTGATCACACCAGGTGGTGGCGGTGGTCGCGGAAATGATTCCGCATGGCTGGGCCCGAAGTATTCCAGTGTCCAGCTGGGCAACGGAAATCCACCACCCAATACCGTTCGTCCCGACAGTATTCCTCAGGATTCCGATCAGGCTCGGCAGGATTTTCGTCGCAAAGTCAGCGAGCGTTTCCTGAATCGTCGTCGTACGGCGGTGACTGAGGCCTTCACATATTCCTTCGAGCAGGCCGAAAAGCTGATGACGCAGCGGGATATTTTTGATGTGACGAAGGAGCCGGCGAAGGAGATTGAAAAATACGGAACCCATGATCTGGGCCGTCACTGCCTGCTGGCACGTCGCCTGCTGGAAAACGGAGTCTCGTTCGTGCAACTGTCGCACTCGAACTACGACACCCACAACGAGAACTTCAATTTTCACATCGAACAGCTTGGTGAATTCGATTCGGCGTTCGCCACGTTTGTTGCCGACCTCGCTGACCGTGGGATGCTGGAGAGTACTCTGATTGTGGTGCTGAGTGAGTTTGGTCGGACTCCTAACGTGAACCTGTACTACGGCCGCGACCATTGGTCTCGGGCGTGGTCCGTGTGCATGGCTGGCTGTCGCGTTCCCCGCGGGGCAGCTTTCGGAGCGACGAATGACAAAGGCACCGAGGTCGTCGACAAGCAGGTGGATCACGGCAACCTGTTTCACACCTACCTGCAGGCTGTCGGCGTAGACTCCACAGGCAACTTTGTCGTGGATGGTCGGGAAATGCCGATCGCCGATCCGGCGTCGAAGCCGATTGAGGGCCTGTTGACCTGATCCTCAATCCACCACATGTTAGTAACCTCAGGCTTTGTCGTGGCCGCACAGGTTGATGTGCGGCTACGATGCAGTCGGTTTTGGCCATATCAATTCCCGGCGACCTCAACGTGCAGTTGCGGGCTGCCAGTGAGGCCACATAGCGGCGGTGCCTGGTTGCAGATCGGTCAACTGTGTTTCCTGACTGGACTGCAGATCCCGGATAAACAACTGGCGGACGCCGTTTCTCAGGGAGCCGTAAAGCAGCCATCGTCCATCTGCGGACGGGGTAGGATGGTAGTGCAGCGTTCCAGCCGGAGAATCCGTCAACTGCTTAAGTTGACCCTGCAGTGAAACTTCAAACAGTTCCACAGTCTTTTCTGTCCTGCGCGAGCAGAAAATGCTCTGACCGTCCGCCGACCAGACCGGGAGGTCACTGCTGCCCTGATGAAAGTCGTCGACATCCAGAAACAGGATCCAGCCCTGATAGCCGTTCAACTCCGTCACCTGGTGCAGGTCCGTGCCGTCACGACGCACCAGCCACGGGTTGGCCCTGCCATGTTCTCCGCTGACGAACAACAACCATTCACCATCAGGCGACCAGCGCGGCGCAAAATTAAATGGTTTATTCGTGGCGATATGCCGTTTGTCTGATCCGTCAGCCGCTGCGATGTAGACCTGATAGTTTTCGTGATAACTGATCAGTTTGCCGTCCGGGGAGGCACTGTATCCATAGGAAAATCCGGAGCCGTCGCCGGAGACATCTCGTTTTTCCCGACCGTCCGCGTTCATGACCCACGGTTTCGAAAGCTCTCCGATCAGCGCTGTGAATCCAAATCCCCTGCCCTCCGGGAGGTAGAACAGGCCGCCGTTGTAGTGGCTCACTCGCTCTATCGCAGTCAGATTGACCACATTTCCGGAATCCGGGCTCAGCAGGCAACAGTCAAGACTCCACTGTCCGGGTTGCATGCGAAACGCGCGATGCTGTTCTTCCCACTGAGCATTCTCAGGGTTTTGCCAACCTCGTGCGATGATGGCCTTGCTGCCATCCGGGGACCAACCTGCAAACTGAGTCCATGCGTCGGGGTTGTTTTTGTCAGGCTGGTGATCTGTCGCAGCCGCCGTCTGTTCGTTGCCGGTGTGGACATCGAAGCGATGCTGCAACAGAGAATCCGCCACACTGATCGGGGCCGTACCGTCAGCACGTACGAGCATGGCGCGGCTCGTGCGAATATTGGCGTGTCGTCCACCCGGCAGGTTCGTCTGCAGTTGGGTGAATCCGATTGCAGGAGGAATTGGATCCGCATGCTTCAGGACAAAATCCACCAGTTCCTGACATTCAAAGAACCCGGACCACATGGAGTGTCCCTGCCCGGGCGGGATCAGCACCTGCATGGTGCCCCCCAATTCCTGGTAGCGTTTCTGTGCCAGTCCCGAATTCGCCTCCAGAGGAACCACGGTGTCCTGATCGCCGTGAATAGCAAACAGCGGAATGTCGGCCTGGGCCAGTTTCTCAAGTCGATCAACCGGATTGTATTGCTCCAGGCCACTTTGTAATTCTTCTACTGATAACTCAAAGGCCGGGGCGGCTCTTTGCAGACCGGGATAGCTGGCCACATTCAGGACTGGGTAGACGCCGGCAAATGCGGAGACCTTCGTGGGGTTCTCGGTTGCCCATGACATCGTCATCAGGCCGCCGCGGCTGCGCCCCAGCATCACTGGTCGCGCTGAGTAGCCGCGGCGCACCATGGCCTCATGCAGTGCGGAAAAGATTTCGTTGCCGAGTGGGCTTCCATAGGATTCACCCGCATCGATTCCGGCAATGGCGATGCCCGCCGCCTGAAATCGTTCGAACATCCAGATCTCTTCGCGGCCTGGCAGCCCTGGCAGTGTGGGAGCGTACCAGACCCAGGCTTTGCCACTGCGAAATGTGCCTGCCTGCCCCGGAATCAGAAAGGCAGGTCTCGATGCACACTCAAACACTTCGCCGGGAACGGGAAGTGTCTTCAGAGGTTGTGCTGATTCCTGACCTGCCACATCAGAGAGAACGCATGACAGGACCAACAGCACAGTCGCTGTCAAAAAACGATGAGCACGTCCCCACAATCGGCGAGAGTTCGACTGCATTCTGCTTCTCTGCATGGCATGTTAATGGCGTGACCTGTCCGCAAGCCGTTTTGGGGGAGGATGCGTGCTCCTGCCGCGCCAAAAACCTGATTTTTTGAGGGACGGCTGAGTGCTGGTTTGGCGAAGCGATGTTTACGCGGGAGATCAGGGGCGTTTTTTGCCTGATCGCAGCGACGCGTCTCCCCAAAGGCGAGCGGTGCGGCGTCAGCCCACCGTGAGGAAAGTTTTGAACTGAACATCAACAAACGCAGACGTCTCGGAGAGCTGACACTCTCCGCTCGTCGGTGTGCAGGAGAAAGCTGGACGCAGGTTTCGGCGGAGCGAAACGCGACTATCCCCGGGATGAGCAACGTTTCGCCATTCCAGTGCGAGTTCACTCTCCGAGCCGCCAATCATCGTTCCGATGTTTGAACGGCTCAGGTGGGACTTCGCCCTTTCGGAGTGGACCTTGCTGACATCAGGTCACATTGAAAGTGACCGGGGCGCTCCACGCAAGTGCTGTCCCGTCAGCCTTGATACCTCGCAGCCAGACGCGGTAGGTGCCGGCGTTCAGCGGACTGTCTGGAGTGTATTCCAGAGTTTTCAGGCCCGAAGCCCTCAGGAAGTCAAACTGGTTGTTCACCCACGCGATCTGAATCTCATAGGTAGCGGCTTCTGCGACACCCTTCCACTGGATTTTGGGCAGCGGGTTGGCCGTCGACGAGTTGTTCAGAGGTGCAGTGATCAGCGGGGCACCACCAGTGGTGCTGAACTGGTAAGCAGCACTCCATGGGCCGAGCACGCCGTTGACGCTGACTGCACGCACCCAGAACCAGTAGTTGCCGGCCGGGACATCAGAATCGAACGTGAATGAATTCCCGGAAGCCGTTGTTTTCAGATAGACCGAGGACTGCGCGTTCCGCTCGACCCAGATGTCGTATCGTGCGGCGCGGTCGATGGATGACCATGTCAGGGTTGGCTTCATAGCCGTGTAGACCTGCGGACCCGGAATCGCATTCACCACGGGGGTGACATTGGTCGTGAAGCTTGATGTGGCACTCCAGAGACCCACAACTTCCGGGGAAGTTCGCGACTTCGTGACAGCCACTGAGCCGGGAGACACCTGGGATTCTGCCGTGACCGCCACTGGGCCGAGGAACTGCGGCAGGATCAGGCTCCACGTTGTGTTGCCCTCCACCGTGCGTGCGGCGACTTCCACTGTTTCGAACCCGGCCAGCTTGCGAATTTCTGCCTGAACAACGGAGGCGGTGCTGGCGTATGGAATCGCCGATGTGGTCTGCGTTGTGCCTTTGGTTCCCGGTGTCACCAGTGTGAGCGTGAAGGTACCGCTTTCCGGTTTACCGGATGTGGCGACTTCTGTGACCTGCGTCAACCGGCGTGCGCGAACACGGAACTCCAACTCACTGTAGTCCGGAGGAATCTGACGGGACGTGACCGAAATGCTGCCCGGGGTCAGGTCCGTTACGGGGATCACCGTGATCGGAGCGGCGACGTTGCTGAGCTTCAGCTCATGCACCGGATTGGCTCCGAGGGTCGTTGTGCGGACCGTAGTGTTCTGGAAGCCAAGTGCCGCTACAGCACTTCGAATCTGTGAGGCTGTGGCGTTCCACGGCAGTGAAGAAGTCGTCAGAGTCCGCACCGTCTCACCCGGAATTCGGAAGGAAAGACGAAATGTTCCGGACGTGGGTGAGCCGTTGAATGTGATCGTTGACAGCTGACTGGTCGGCAGTTGCCAGGAGGTATCTCGAAGATACTTGACGTTGACGATGGCCTGGTCGTCGGAAGCCCCTTTGGGCTTGACCAGCAGCTCGTAGTGAGTGGCGGCCGGAACTGGTTCCCACTGCAGAGTGATCGGTGTGTCAAACGTCGGTCCGGAGGGACGCAGGATTTTAACGGCCGGCGCTACTTCGAAGTCCCACGCATCCGACCATGCTGACAATCGTCCGGGGTTTGCATCATCCGTTGAGCGGACAAAGACGCGGTACTGACCAATTGGCAGCTGTGACTGCAACTGCGTCAGCTGGATCAGGCTTCCCCCGCCGGTGTAGGCGCCACTTCCGGCGACACCGACCAGCTGAATTGTGTCGGGTCCGGTTACGGTGACCAGCCATGTTCCATTGGCGGCCGTGTTTCCTTCCGCACCAGTCACTCGAACCTGCTCGCCGGTCTTCAGGCCGTGGCCGGGAACCGTGAGCACGATGCTGGAGTCATTTGTGGCAGCAGTGATGGCTTTGGGAACCTGCGGCGGCAGGGAAACCGCGCCATTCAGGTAAAGTTCCCGAACTTCCTGACGCAGCACTCCACCGGCGCCATCAGGAATCGCGTTGCCCCGAGCGTCGAGTACGGGAATTCGATTCGCCACGCGATATGTCGTTGACGTCTGCGTGGTCTGATTGCTGAGAAAGACTTCAAATGAACGGGCCCCGGGATCACTGGTCCATGTGATCGGAAATGTATTACCGTCAAGTTTTCGCGGAGTCGCCGGAACGAGAGCATTGACAGGGCCAGTGATCACTGGTTTCGACTGCAACAGCACGTCGACCGGAGCACTCCAGGGACCTGGTGGATTGTTCGCAAAATTCGCACGGACCCAGATCCGGTTCACGCCAAGATTCAGCGGCTCGTCTGGTGTGAATTCCAGAATCTGAGGTGGCAATGCGGACGCCAGCTCGATGCGTTCACGACTTTCGACATCGTTGATCCAGACGTCGTAGCTGGTTGCACCCGAGACGGCGCTCCAGACAATTCGCGGCGTCGAATCCGTCAGTACTCCGATCTGACCAGGGCCCGGCGAGACCGCATCCGGCACTGTCACCGTCGGAGACGCAGACAGGAGGGATCTCGTCTCCAGTGACTCAACCACGGCAGGAGCCGGAGTTGGGAGATTATGGCGGCGAGAACGACGATTACCGGAAAATGATTCAAACATCATGATCTTCTCTGCCAACGCTCAACATGGAAAACGTGTAGAGCCAACATGCGAAGGGCCCGGCAAGTCATACGGTTCCGTGCGAAACCTGTGCTCTGCCATAGAACCCTCCGTCTCGTATCAATATCGCCCATCCGGAAAACTCAATTTTACGGAATAGTCACTACAACCGGATGAAGTCGAAAAAACATTTCGCACGGACCTGTCGGTGTTTGCTCAATCGGCAATGTCCGCCGGGTTTTCTGTCTTCACTGCAGGCTTCGTATGTTTCCTGAACTTCCTGTCTTGTTTGCAGTGGAGTTCGGAGTCGGCCCGGGAATGTGTGCCGGTTTGAGCGGACCCGCTCATCGTGCTGCTGTTTGAGTGACCGTAAGACAGACGCTGCTGTTGCTGTTTTCTCACATCGCCGACGCACTGACGGCTGCCGTTTTGACGGAAAACAGTGAAATTCGCTGTTGAAAAGATTTTCAGGATGGCCTGTGCTCCTGCCAAGCCGCAGGCGTGGACTTGCGGCTCGGGTGGAACCTCGCCCTCCCCGGGAAAATGCATCAACAGATACGATCGGCGATCATGTGGAGCGGTGTTGCGGACTCGGCAATCTCAATTGAACGCAGCACGGCCCCGGAAATTCGTTCCGGTGTGCTGGAATAAATCCGGACCAGTGGCTGGTTGCGTTCCACTTGATCACCAACCTTGATCAACAGTTCGAGCCCGACGGAGTGATCGATGTGATCGGTGAGTTGACGGCGTCCGCCACCCAGTTCCACGATAACCAGCCCCAGATCTTCCGTCTGAATCGAACGGATAAACCCGGCATCAGCCGCACAAAGTTCTGTAACGGGCGCGGTTTCAAGGGAGAACG
>JBDKIW010000111.1:0-21803 GCA_039796955.1 Planctomycetota bacterium | reverse complement strand
AAACCCACACAGGCCGAAACCGCCTCAACCGGCAGGTACCGCAGACTGTCAGCCCCGATCGCTCGAGCCATCGCCGCCTGCTCTTCTTCCGTGATCACCGCCCCTTCCATAAATCCCGGAGCAAACAACTCACTGACCGTGGACATATCGATCCCGTAAAAACAGGGCGCAATAATCGGCGGACAGGCAATCCGCACGTGGATCTCTTTCGCACGCCCACGGGATTTCAACAGCGCCAGCAACTCACGCAGCGTCGTGGCACGCACAATCGAATCGTCCACCAGTAACACCCGCTTGCCCTCCATGATTTCCGGCAACGGCGTGTACTTCATCCGCACTTTATCAGCGCGATTGTTCCCCTCAATAAATGTGCGACCGATGTATCGGTTGCGAATCAACCCTTCCAGCGATGGGACTTTCAACTGAAATGCCATGCTGTCGGCAGCCGCTTTGGCCGTGTCCGGAACCGGCACCACAATCACGTCGTCATCAATCGCCAGAGTCTCTCGCTTCGCCAGTTCTTCACCCAGCCGCTTTCGAGACAGGTAGACTCCCGCATGATCAAAGGAACTGCCGGCGTTCGCAAAATAAATCCACTCGAAGAAGCAATGCGCCTGCTTCGGACTTTCCGCATACTTCTCCACGGTGACGTTCTCGCCGTCCACGATGACCACGTGGCCGGGAGGTACGTTGTGCACGTTCTCGTCAGCAAATCCCAGGTGTGTCAACGCGACACTCTCACTGGCCGCCGCAAACAAGGCCCCTTCCCTCGCATAACACAACGGACGCATGCCCAGCGGATCACGCGAGACAAACATCTGTCCCCTGGCATTCAGGAACACAATGTTCCATGAACCATCCAGTTTCTTTGACAAGGTCCGCAGTAGCTCTACAGGTGAAATCGATGCATTCACCGACAACTCATGCGAAATCAAATGATGCAGAACTTCTGTGTCCGTTTCCCGCGTCAAATGAAAGTCGGTCGTCTGCAGAATCTCTTCCCGCAGTTCAAGGTAGTTGGCCAACTGCCCGTTAAATGCAAAGCTGAACCACTTCGATCGCGCAATATGCTGACGCTCAAACGGCTGCGCATACGACGGATCGTCTTTGCCACAGGTGGCATAACGCACATGACCAATGGCTGCCTGACCCGCATGCTCCGCCATCAAGTGCTTGTAGCGGTCCTCATGATTCATGCGGAATACTTCCGCCACGCCACCGACATCCTTATGCGTCTGAATCAACTGCAGACGCTGCGGATTGTAGCTGGTAATTCCCGCAGCCAACTGACCACGGTTCTGCATGTCGAGCAGCATCCCGGGAACAAGTCGCGAGGCGCGGTTTCTCACGACCAACGGATCCTCCGTTGCAGGATCCACCAGCGTCCTGTCTTTTGCACGAAGCCGGGGAATCAGCGGACTGATCACCCCGGAATTCAGGTGATAAACAGCCGCGACACCACATTCATGTTGCAGTTCATCCATACCGACGGCTTCAATCTTCCTAATAAGGAAACTACCGTGCCACGCAGAATTACGACTCAGTCAAATCCCAGCGTCCCGCTGTCGCTGCTCAACCGATCCAAACCAGATCCGTTGGAATCATTACGCCCGAATGATCGCCTCTGCGCCAACCACCCGCAGCACAGTCCCGAAATCAACCCACCGGCATCCGCCTCGGCCTGCGCCGACATCCATTCCGGTTCGCATCATATCGACCAGCCCGACCCACTCCAACTCCCACACCCCAGAGACTACAGGGACTGGATAATTCCGCGTCTTCGGGAATCGCGATGCTCATATCCCCTCAATTCGCTCCAGTCTCCCACACCACCACACCCAACCCGTATTGCTGGCTTCGCCAAACCCTCACCACTCAAACTCAAAAAAAAACCGGGAGCTGCCTGGCAGTTTCCCGGTGATTCTCTGTCGGCTGAAACGCATCAACCACCCGCGGTCAACGCTGCATCGCCTGCTTCATCGCAGCACCCATACCGCCCGGACTGTCCGAGACGACTACTCCGGCAGCACGCAGCGCAGCCATTTTTTCCGCCGCCGTCCCACCACCACCCGAAATGATCGCGCCCGCATGCCCCATGCGTTTTCCCGGAGGTGCTGTCTGGCCAGCAATAAATCCTGCCACCGGCTTGGTCACATGACTGCGAATGTATTCCGCAGCCGCCTGCTCAGCACTACCGCCAATCTCTCCAATGACCAGAATGCCTTCCGTGCCCGGGTCATCCTGAAACATCTTCAACAGTTCAATGTAGTTGGTTCCGTTGATGGGGTCGCCACCTATCCCCACCGCCGTGCTCTGCCCCAGTCCGACTCGCCCCAGCTGCCAGGCCGCTTCATAAGTCAGAGTTCCACTCTTGCTGATAATCCCAATCGTCCCCGGCTTGTGAATGTAACCGGGCATAATCCCGATCTTGGCGACACCCGGCGTAATGACCCCGGGACAGTTCGGACCAATCAGTCGTGATGACGATTTCTCCATGCCCCGCCGCACACGCAGCATGTCCATCACCGGGATTCCTTCCGTGATGGCCACAATCAGGTCCATCCCGGCGTCCGCAGCTTCCAGAATCGCGTCCGCACAAAACGGCGGTGGCACGAAAATCATCGACGTGTTAGCCCCAGTCTTCTCACGCGCCTCAATCACAGAATTAAACACCGGAAATCCGTCAACCGTCGTGCCACCCTTGCCCGGTGTGACCCCCCCAACAAAGACGTCCACACCCGGCTGACACTCAGCGGCGTACGCGCGACACTGCTGACTGTGAAACAAACCAGAGTTGCCGGTGATGCCCTGAGTAATGACTCGAGTGGCCTTCGAAACCAGAATGCTCATCGGAGTTAATTCGCCAAGAGAGAAATAGAAGTGTGTTCAGGGAAACTACGGTTTCACGCGATCAGGCGTTCAGAGCCGCCACAACCTTCTGCGCGGCATCAGTCAGATCGCTGGCTGAGATAATCGCGCGACCACTGGCCTGCAGCATCTCTCGCGCTTTCTCGACGTTCGTGCCTTCCAGTCGCACCACCAGCGGCACATTAAAGCCCACCTTCTCGTAGGCGTTCAGCAAGGCCGACACAATGATGTCACATCGCATGATCCCGCCAAAAATGTTGACCAGTACGGCCTTCACATTCTTGTCCGCCAGAATGATACGAAATGCTTCCGTCACCTGCTCTTCGTTGGCCCCGCCCCCTACGTCCAGAAAATTCGCAGGCTCGCCACCGTGCAGTTTGATCAGGTCCATCGTGCTCATTGCCAGCCCGGCACCGTTCACCAGACAGCCAATGTTCCCGTTCAGCTTCACGTAACTTAAACCCGTATCCGCCGCCCGCACTTCCGCAGGATCCTCTTCCGCGAGGTCACGCAGAGCGACCACATCCTTGTGACGGAACAGCGCGTTGTCATCAAAGGTCACCTTGGCGTCCAGCGCCAGCATCTGACCGTCTTCCGTGATGATCAGGGGATTAATCTCCGTCATGCTGCAGTCGTAGTTGACGAAAAATCGACAAATCTGCGGCAAAAACTTCTCAGCACTGCGAACCGCTGTGGCGTCAAGCCCCAGTGCGTATGCCAACTTGCGTGCCTGATACGGATACAACCCCGCAACCGCATCAAAGGGCTCGGCCAGGATCTTCTCCGGAGAATGCTTTGCCACCTCTTCAATCTCCATGCCGCCTTCCGACGACATGATCAACACCGGCCCACCCACTTCGCGGTCAACCACGATCCCCAGATACAACTCGCGAGCAATCTTCAGGCCCTGCTCCACAAACAGGGTGTTGACCTGCTTGCCCTCTTCGCCCGTCTGAATCGTCACCAGCGTGCTGCCCAGCATCCGCTCTGCGTTCTGACGGGCTTCTTCCGCCGAACGCACCAGAACCACGCCTCGCTGCTGCGGATATTCCTTGAAACACCCCTTACCACGGCCACCCGCGTGAATCTGAGATTTCACCACGGCAATCGTGCCGCCCAGCGTTTCAAACGCCCTGGCCGCCTCATCCGGAGTTTTCGCGACAATCCCCTGCGGAACGGCAACGCCAGCGGCACGAAACAACTGCTTGCCCTGATACTCGTGAATCTTCATAACAACCCATCAAATTCTGTTTGCCGGAACGATGAGAATTTCAGAGACCCCGGAATGTCACGGAGTTCTCCCGGTCGGCAACAGGCCTGCTGACACCAGCCACTTTTGCCCACCAAACGACTCGGTACGTCAACCAGTCCGCCAGACACCCCACATTCGCACAACCAGGGCAACGCGGGCATCAGGTACCGGAAGACCACCCGAGTATAGCGATCGGGGAAGGGCGCTTCGAGTTGCGGGCTGATTTCTGTCGGGAATTCCGATGAAAACAGGCCCCCGGAGCCATACCCAACGACGCCACCTGTTCAAAAAGTCCGCGTCCGCGCGGCCAACTGCCCATTTTGCATGCACCACGGACCGCTCAACCAGCGGCAGCGTGGTCCCCAAGGATCGGCAACGGACTGTTCCGCTGGCGCACCATCGTGATCCGACGGCCCCCCTCGGAATACTCGCAGACACTGAGGTACGCCCGCATCAGCATCAACCCGCGACCACAGGGACGCTCAATAAACTCGTCCAGCGTCGGGTCGGGAACCTCTTCCGGATTAAACCCTGCCCCCTCGTCCGTGACGACCACTTCCATCCGCAGGTGATCAATCCTGCAGCAGACGTGTACCAACTTCTGTGGATCCTGCTGGTTGCCATGACGGATCGCATTGGTGATGGCCTCCTCCAGCGATAAACGCATCGCGAATACGTCGCGCAGACTGTATTCGTACGCCTCCATCAACCCGATCAACGTCTCCTGAACACTCAACCCGTCGGTCGTGCAGCTGGGAATCCGTGTCTCGAAGTGCTTCGGTTCCACCATACCTGCATTGCACTTTCCACAGATTTCCATGCCAGCCGAAAACCAACCCCCACCGTCGCGGTACCGCCTGACGTTCAGAACTTCGCAATCGCTCCGTCAAGGTCTGCACAGATTGTCAGAATGCGGTCCAACTGAGTAATCTTGAAGACTTCGAGAATCTCTTTCGGTATTCCGCACAGCACCAGCTTTCCCCTGGCCGCACCAACCTTCTTGTGCAGAGTGATCAGCTTACCCAGCGCTGCACTGCTGAGATATTCCACGTCGCTGAATTCCAGAATCAGCTTCCTGTGGCCACTGGTTTCCACCAGACCAAACAATTCTTTACCCAGCTCTTCTATGTTGGCCTCGTCCAGAATCTTCTTTTCCAGAAGCTTCACCACAGTGATCCCGCTGATTTCCTCGATATCAATGCGACGATTCTTAGTCATGTCCCGGGCCCCACTTGTGATTACAATCTTCGAAGACAGTTGCTTCCGACGTCCGGCAGCAAAAATAACCGCGGTAATAACGACAACCACCCGGAACCAATGACCAGGTCTGCCGGTGTCCAGCCGCTCCGGATTGCTCCTTCATCGACTCACCAACTTCCACGGATGCGTCCGCTGTGCTCTGTCATAGTCCTGAAACCAGGGCCTGTCAAGCGATACCACATCAGAGGCTCCGCCAGTTCTCTCCGGAATCACGGTCTGCCGTCACGCGGTAACCCCCCAAAGCTCTCCATGCTTCTAACTCAGGATTTCAGAAATCACCTGCCCATGGACGTCGGTCAACCGCCGGTCCACACCCGCAGTACGAAACGTCAGTTGCTGATGATCAATCCCCAGCAGGTGCAGTATCGTAGCGTGCAGGTCGTAACAATACGTTCGCCCTTCCGCCGCCTGATATCCGAGGTCGTCACTGCGTCCCCGATTCACCCCCGACCGGATCCCCGCTCCAGCAAGCCACGTCACATACGTACCGCGATTGTGGTCTCGCCCGACTCCGCCCTGAGCGAAGGGGGTGCGGCCAAATTCCGTCGTCCAGATCAGCAGAGTATCAGCGAGTAATCCGCGCTCCTTCAGGTCTGTCAGCAGCGCCGCTGTCGGCCGATCCACACTCGTGGCAATCGGAGGCAACTCGGCCGGGATGTTCCCATGATTGTCCCAGTTGTTCACCGCCCCCTGCGGCCCACTCCAGACCTGCACAAAACGCGTGCCGCGTTCAATCAGTCGCCGCGCCAGCAGACACCGACGCCCAAAATCAGCCGTCGGCTCCTCTCTTGTTCCATACGCAGCATGCGTCTCGTCCGTTTCCTGCGACAAATCAAAGGCCTCCGGGGCACTCAACTGCATCTTCGCCGCCAGCTCCGCCGACGCAATCCGCGCTTCCAGTCGCGTGTCCTCCGGACGCAACGCGGCGTGCTCACGATTCAACTCCAGCAGCATCTGCTGAGTCCGTCGGTCGGCGTCACCAGTCGCAAACCCATACTGCGACCCTGCAAACAAATCCGGAATCGGCGGTGACTGACCCGCGTTGACCAGAGTTCCCTGGTGCTTCGCCGGAAGAAAACCCGCACTGAAGTTGCCCTTCTGGTTGTACGGCAGCCCTCGCGGATCCGGAAGCACGATGAACGTCGGAAGATTCTCCGACAGACTGCCCAGTGCATACGACACCCAGGCACCCAGACAGGGAAAACCCGGCAACATAAACCCCGTATTCATCATGTAACTTGCAGGGCCATGCACGTTCGTCTTCGTTGTCATCGCCATCAGAAATGCCGGCTCGTCGATGATCCGCGCCTGATGCGGAAACACCGAACTGACCCAACGGCCCGTCTGCCCGTGCTGCGCAAAGGCAAACGGACTCTTCATCACCGCCCCCGCAGGTGCCGTAAATCCTTCCGGCTTCTCTTTCGGTCCCAGCATCTGACCATGCAGCCGCTCCAGCTCAGGCTTGTAGTCAAATGTATCCATGGGGCTGGCACCGCCATTCATGAATAACTGAATGACGCGCCGAACCTTCGCTGGATGATGCAAGCCGCTTCCCGCCGGTCTCTGAACACTTTCGTCCGCCAGCCCTTCGGCGGATAACAGCCCCGCCAGCGCGATCGCTCCAAAACCGCCCCCGCCCGTCTGCAGCAGGTCCCGACGCGTTGTCGCTCCAGCGGCTTGAAGAAACCCTCGCATCAATACAGATCCCGAACAACAGACACCGGCCGGTTTACAGGAGCCCCCCGCGTCCCCACTCAGACTCAGGCTGCCGACACCCGCGGCTGTCTCCCAGACACTGATTTGAAACGGTCACCAGTCGCTTTGCAAGCAGAATCAAGACCAGTTCCCTCGCAATCCCACGCCGATTTGCCAGCCATCTCGCAGGCTCACCAACCAACCTTTCACCAATCCGAGGCTCGGTCGCCCCATTCCCATCTTGCTCGCCCCCGCCATAAACTACTACTCAGATAGCACTTACAACTGCTCTCAACATTCGAAGACACGGTCGATATACTGCGACCTTCAGGTGTTGGGTTGAGCCCCGGTGGTGCTGGCCCCGTCTTCCGGCTGGATCTCGTCCGGAATTTCCGCCAAAGCCTTTTCCAAACTCTCGCCCCGTTGTCTCGCACAGGCATGGATGCCATGAAGATTCGCTCACGAACCGTCAATCTGATCCTCTCCTGGACCGCTTCTGTCCTCCTGCGACTGCTGTTTCTGACCGTACGCGTGGTCCACCACCACGTCGCAACGGAAGGTTCGCCATACGTGCGTCCCAAAGCCGCTCAGCGGTACACTTTCGCCATGTGGCATGACCAGATCGTCATGGCGGTGTTCTCCAATCGCACATGGAATCTCGCCGGCCTCATCAGCCAGCATCGCGATGGCGGTTACCTGGCGGATTCCGTCCGCATTGCCGGAATTCACCCCGTCCGGGGCAGCACCAGTCGCGGTGGTATGGAGGCTGTTCGGGAAATCCTCAGCCGTCCCGATCTGCATCTGGCAATGACTCCGGATGGCCCCCGCGGGCCCCGACGTCAAATGAAGGAAGGCGTGCTGTTCATCGCGTCCCGCTCCCAAAGACCGCTGGTCCCCTCCGGTATGGCGGCGTCCCGGGCCTGGGCCATCAAAGGCAGCTGGACCGATCTGACCGTCCCCAAACCCTTTTCGACCATCGTGCTGATCGCCGGAACCCCCGTGACACTTCCGCCCGACCTCGATCGCGATGCACTCGCGGCCTGCGGACAGGCTCTCACAGAGGAAATGAGCCGGCTGGATCAACTGGCCGAACGACTGCTGCAGGGTGACTCAAACGCCGCCTCCCTCATCGATCGCAGTCACGATCCGTCCTACTTCCCACTCGCTCAGTCGCCGACGCCGCAGCGCAACGCCGCCTGAATCCTGTTCGTCCAGCACACATCCGCCACACACCGCAGCCCCGCTAAGAAGTCCGGACTGTTTTCTCACCAGCGACGTTGCACGGAACGCTGGCCCCTTCACCCGACACACCTCATCAGTTGCCAGGCAGATGCTCATGCTCAAACACCCCGCGCTCCGGTCCGCGCAGTCCAGCTACCTCGCCGTGATTGATGTGCAGGAAAAACTGGTTCCCGTTATCGCCGATGCTCAGGCGGTCTTACGCAGTTGCCGCTTTCTCATGCAGACCGCCCAGCTTTTGAAGGTGCCAATCCTGCTGACAGAGCAGTATCCCCGAGGACTTGGGCGTACCGTGCCGGAATTGCTTGAGGGATTCCCAATTGCCCACATCGCCGAAAAAATGCGATTCAGCGCCGCCGACGCGCTCGAATCACTCCTGACCGCTTCCACACCAGCCAGCAGTCAATGCCCCACACATTTCGTCCTCGCAGGTATCGAAACCCACATCTGCATTCTCCAGACCGCCCTCGAACTGCTGCAGCGAGGTTATCAAGTCACCGTCGTCCGCGATGCAACCAGTAGTCGCTCCATCGCTGAAGCCGATCTGGCCACGCAACGCTTACTGTCTGCAGGAGTCGTCGTGGCGTCGGCCGAATCCGTCGTGTTCGAATGGTGCGATTCCGCCGAACACCCTCAGTTTCGTGCCCTGAGCCAACTTGTTCGTTCACGCCAGCAGTGACCCCTGTGCGAAGAATGCCGGGCACTGACCGGGCACTCGCACAACACGAACAAATCCAGCCCCACCTGCACGGCCGCCACTCGCCACTCGCCACTCGCCACTCAACCCATTCTCAGAACAGCCCCAGTGCTCAGTGCGGCAGTGTCAATGAGGTGTCCGGCAAACCCGCCCGCGATTGCTCTTCCATCGACTTCAGTGCTTCCTGCAGTGACACCGCAGCAACCCCATCAAACGATGGACGCACCGGCGGTTGTGTGAACAGGTGAGTACGCGTTCCCCGAAACTCGTGATCAGACCGCTGGAATCGCCAGATCAGAGCCAAAACGCCCAGACAGATTCCTGCCGCGGTCCACCCCAGCCAGGGCAACATCTCTTCAGCACGAGTTCCGGATTCCCGAGGAACAACGCGCAGAATCCGATCCGTCAGCAGCAAGGGGGCGAGCGCCAGATCTCCCTTTCCGTCTGCACCTCGAGCCGCATAGCCCTCACGCTTGAAGAAGTATCCCGCCAGTTCGACCAGCGGCGCATCGCGCCCCAACGAATCCAACAATGGCAGCCGCGCGTCCTTGGACAACGCAACCACATGCACCAACTGGTTTCCAGAATCAGATGTCGAAATCCACGCGTCCCATGCCGTCCTGATCCCATACTTCGCTGCGCTGCGAGGCAGGACGGACTGCGACAGACGCCTCAATCGTCCCTGTAACCGCCATGGCTTACCCCGACAGGATTTCGGGGAATCCATAAACACCGCATACCGGGCTTCAGGCATTTCCGACAAGCGCCCCTGCAGTACTTTTTCCGCCAGCCGCAGAGTCGCGAGCATCGAATCCTGCTCGTCCGTCAGGATCCCCAGAACATCATCCCGGACAGGTCGTACCAAGGCCACCGGCACATCGTCCAAACCAGCCGGCTGCACAACCTGTGCCTCCATGGCCGCCGCACCGGCTTTGTCAATCAACGCGGCCGGATCCGCCCCCAACCCGCTTCCGCCACCTGCAATCTGCACCTCATCCGGCAGCAATTCCCCAGCCACACCATCCACCGCCTGCCCCGACACCGCTCGCGGCACCGCCGTCTGTCCCGACTGACGCCCCACACGCGACAGGTTGAACAACAACAGCAGCACCACGACCCCGGCAATCAGGAACGTGCCCCGACGAGCACTTCGCAGAAGCTTTTCTTCTCGACCCCGACCTTTGGAGCGAAATCGCACAACCGTCGTCCTTTACATTTCAGAGATCCGCACACCAGCAGCGTCTTGGCTCCACGTAGTCTAGTTTCTCAATCCTGCCATGCTCAAGTGATCCTTCCCCGTTTACCCGAATCACCAGACCTGCTTCCAAAATTCGAGGTGCCAGGCACCGTGACCCACAAGGCACCGTGACCCAGGACACACACAGAATAAAATACTTCCATATCCTTTTTCTCAAACAAAATTTCAGGTGCCAGGCACCTGTGGCCTGTGGCTCCAGGCGGTCGGCCGAAAACTCCGGGTATCACGCATCGCCATTCGTCCGCCACACACGCTTTCCACTTTTCAGAATTCTGGATGTCTTTACCCGGTTTATCTGTGACGGACGTAGCACCTGTGAGGTTTCTTCGCAGAATTGAATGTGCTGCCAAAAGACGACACCTCGGAATACTCGGTACGTCGTCCGCCATTCGTTACTGGTTGCGGGTATTCCTTCAGGTGGTAGTTTCCTGAAAGCCCTCGCTGATCTAGGCTCTCTGCCGTGCGTCGGGATTCCCGGAGGACGCTACAGGCCTGTTGCCTGCCCCCGCCCTCTGAGCCCCGCGATTCTGGATTTTCATCGTGGCAGAACATTTCACACCACCACCGGCAGCACTCCTGGAGACATTTCTCCAGAAGCCCGGGGGCGTCGATCGTGCGACGATATTACCGTCTGACAGTTCTCACCTTCGGACGGCTTCGAACGCAGACCTCTCTGCGAGGCCCGTCGCTGGTCACTCAACCGAATCTGAAAGCCCCGTACAGACGTCGGAGTCGTCGGATTCCGGGCTCTCCAGCCAGGGCTTTGCGGCAACTCCCTCTGTCTGCTGGCGGCATGTCGACCCATCCGCGCGAATTCTTGTCGCAGCAGCTGATCCTGAATGCCTGAAGTCCATCCGTCGAATTCTGTTTTCTGTCGGCTATCGCCATATCTCAGTTGCGTCCAATGCCCGCCAGGTCCTGCCGACTCTGCGTTCCGAGTCTCCGGATGTGCTGCTGCTGGATCTGAACATGCCGGAGATCAGCGGCCTCGATATCCTGCGTGTGGCCGGTCTCGATACAGCTCTGCAACACATTCCGGTACTCTTACTATCCGAAGAAAACACGGCCTCGGTTCGACGACATGCCCTCGAGCTGGGGGCGAGTGATTTTCTGAGCAAGCCGATCGATCCTGACGAATTGCTCGCCCGCGTGCGAAATTCGCTCGTGGTGCGCAGGCACTACCAGATGGAGGTAGAACAGGCCATTCGGCTGCAGGCTGAGTTTCAGGTTCGCAGTCGGGAAATGGAGTTCACTCGCAATCAACTGATCCTGTGCCTTGCCAGAGCTGCAGAACATCGAGACAGCGAAACAGGAAATCACGTCATTCGCGTGGGCCGCTACACTGCGATCATCGCGCGTCAAATGGGGTATCCCGAGCAGCACCTTGAAATGCTGGAGCAGGCCGCTCAACTTCACGATGTGGGAAAGATCGGCATCCCGGATTCAATCCTGTTCAAACCAGCGAGGCTGGCCAAAGACGAATATGAGCTGATGAAGAAGCACTGCGCTCTCGGGCGTCAGATCATCGAGCCCATTTCGGATCGTGACTGGGATGTGTTGAAGTCCCACACGCGACTTGGCGGCAGCATGCTGCAGGTCCGCACTTCCCCACTGCTGATGCTGGCCGCACGCATTGCACAAAGCCATCATGAGCGCTGGGACGGTTCGGGGTACCCACTGGGCCTCGCCGGTGAGGATATTCCCCTCGAAGGACGCATTGTCGCTGTGGCTGATGTGTTCGATGCACTCTCCAGTCGACGTCCGTATAAGGACCCCTATCCCCGCCAGCGCTGTTTTGAAATTCTGCGGGCCGGACGAGGCATCCTGTATGATCCGACAATCATCGATGCCTTCTTTGCCTGCTCCCGGGAAATCATCGAAGTGCAGTTGTCGCTGATGGACGCGGAGGACTGCGTGCCTCGGGATCTGCCCGAATCTGCCCAGCAGGAGTAACTGATTGTCCGCCCGGCCTTGCAGGGGTTAAAAGCCCGCTGTTCCGGGGCCACGCTTTCAGGAAATCCATTCCCTGATCAGCCATTGTGCTCGGCGGGCCTTGCATAACTTCAGCACGGCCGCGATTCGGCCTGCCTGAGTTCAGGACATACTCAGACCAGCGGGGCGTGCCTTCAGTCTTTGTGCAAGTCGCGGCATCAACCCATAGGACAGAGCCAGCAGTTTGATAGGGTGCAAAGTCGGAATCGCACTGGACTGCTCCATCTGCATGCGACAACTGCTGCAGTCCGTGACACCGGCGACAGCATCGACCGTCTGCATTGCCTGAATCAGATCCGCACCGATACGCAGCGATTTCTGAAAATGTTCCGCCGCTACACCAAACGTTCCCGCCATGCCCGCACAGCCTTTTTCCAGCGGTACAAGCTCCAGCCCTGGAATGAGCCGCAGCAGTTCCGGCATCGCCGCTTCCCGATGAATGGCCCGAATGTGGCAGGGAGTGTGCCAGGCCAGACGCAGATTGAGCGGACTGAAGTCCTTTTTCAGACGCCCTCGACGATGCAGGTCCAGCAGGAACCGGCCGGCATCCTGAGTTTGCTGGGCGACAATCCGCGCCTCGTCTGTGGCCAGCAGCATTGGATATTCCTGCGTCAGACACAGCGTTGCCGATGGCTCCGTGCACAGAATCGGATACCCCTCGCGCGCGGGCTCCGCCAGCTCACGCAGATTCTGCTCCGCCACATCCGCAGCCGCAGTCAGGTCCGCCACCGTGACCATACTCATGCCGGACACAGTCTGCCCGCGCGGAATGAAGACTCGAAAGCCGTTGTGCTCCAGCACTCGCACAAAGGCCTCTGCGAGCTCCGGGTCATGATGATTGGCGAAGTAGTCCACAAAGTACACCACCGTGGGACGCGAACTTCCGGGCGTACCGGAGTTGTCACTGCGGCGAACTCGCTGCGAATCCAGAAATGGCTTACCGGCAAATGCCGGCAGACGACGCCCGGCAGCAACGCCCACAAATTTCTCAACAGCTCTGCGAAACAATCCATTCCGCAGCAATGGGTTGAACAGAAAGGAAAATCGCGACGCCATCCGGGCATACGTGTGCACCCGTGACAGCAGCCAATCGGTGCGAGTCAATCCATGAGCCCGCACAAACTGTGCACGCGCTTCCAGCACAATCTGGGGAATGTTGACTTCCGAGGGACAGTCGAGCTGACACTGTTTGCAGTTGAAGCAACTTTCGATCACCGGGCGAATTGATTCGCTCTGCAACAAATCGGCAGGGGCCTCAGCACACAAGGCGCGACGCAGCAGGTTCGCTTTTGCTCGCGGGCTGAGTTCTTCAGGGGAATCGTCCTCAACAAACGGACACATCCGTTCCGGCTGCTCATGGATTCGGCACGATCCACAACCATTGCAGCGTACCGCCGCCTCGGCAGCCTCCGCAGCTGTCCACTGCAGCTGCATCACAGGTAACAGAGGAGCCCCCGAGATTTCAGTCTGCCGATCGGCGGGACGGATCTGCCGCAGATGCCTGACCATTAATTGAGAGTCATTGCTGATGATCTTGTCCGGGTTCAATAGCTTCAACGGGTCGAAGATCTCTTTCACCTGCTGAAAGACCCGATACAACGGACCATACTGCGAACGCAGAAAGGCAGTTCGCGACAACCCGTCCCCGTGCTCCCCACTGACGGTCCCGCCAGCCTGCTGCACCTGCCCGTACAGGTCTGCCGCAATCTGTTCCAGCTTCTGTCCATCCTGCTGCGATGGCACTGGCAGGATCGGTCGAAAGTGCAGCTGTCCGGATGCCGCATGCGCATATAAGGTGGCGGTCACTTCATGCTTCTGGAAGATCTTCTGAGCAGCCACGAGGAATTCTGACAGGCAGTGCGGGGGCACCGCAATGTCTTCCACAAACGGCAACGGCCGCGAATCGCCCTTCAACCCCGCCAGCAGTGAAACGACCTGCGAAGGCAGCGACCACAGGAATTCCACCTCATCAAACGTCGTGGCCACTCGAGTGACCCGAAAGTCAATGGCACGCTCCCTGAGTGTTCGCTGGACATCGTCGATACGCTGGCGCACCTCTTTCGCGCTGCCCCCGGTCACTTCCACAATCAGCCCTGCTTCGGCCTCCGGAAGAATCACATCGCGAAACCGCTCGTCCGCACCACGCCCAAGACTCAAAAGCCGCCGGTCCAGCAGGTCGCAGGCACTGGGATCCATCGGCAGAATCAACTGAGTCGCCTGGACGGCCTGCTCAAGGGCACCAAACATCAGGAGTGCCACGGCTCGATGCTCAGGCAGAGGCATCGTGTAGAGCGTCGCTTCCGTGAACAGCGCCAGGGTCCCTTCTGAACCCACCAGCATTCGCGGAAGATTCAGTTGCCCATCCTGAAGAATGTTCCGCAACAGATATCCTGCGCAGTTCCGCAGTAACGGGGGCTGATGTCGACGAATCAACTCCTCATTGCGAGTCAGCAGACTGCCTAACTGGCTGAGAATGTCCGCTCGACGCGTGGCAGCGGTCTGTGACGTCAGCGGCAGGTCGTCATGTTCCCCAGCCAGGGCACCGCCAGCGGCCTCCAGTCGCACAATGCGAGGCCCGTCGATCTCTTCCGGCCCGAATCGCTCTCGCCCTGCCTCCAGCCGCTGCCCTCCCGACAACACACACTCAAGACTATGCACATGATCCCGCGTCGATCCCACTCGAATGGCGTGCGATCCCGCCGCGTCCACTCCCAGCATGCCACCAATCGTCGTGATCCGACTGTTCGATGGGTCCGGTGCAAAATATCGACCGACACTCCGCAATCGCCGGTTCAATTGCTCACGCGTCACCCCGGGCTGCACTCGCACAAGATCACCAGAGACCGACAGGACCTGATGCATGTGACGAGAAAAATCAAGTACGATGCCCCGCCCAATCGCTCCCCCGGCAAGGCCCGTTCCGGCACCACGAGCAATCAGGGGAATTCCCTGCTCCGCAGAGTAAGCGGCCAGCTTTTCCACGTCTGTACGGCTGCGGGGAAACGCGACCGCCAGCGGCTCAATCTCGTAAAGACTGGCGTCGGACGAATACAGGGCCACCGCGGTACGATCCACCCGGATTTCTCCCTGGATCGCGTCGGTCAGGTCCTCTGATATTCTACGCCTCAGCTCTTCCACAACACTGACTCTCACTTACCGACGAATTGCCCACACTGCCCATGCACGTCTGTAAAGTCCCACCGACCTCGTTCGCAGACTACCCGTCCCGCTTCACGCCCAACCTCGCAGGAACGCACACCCTGAATCCGCGTCAGAGATCGTGCTCGATCTCCCGAGCTACAACATCTCTCGGACGGCCTCGACAACAGACACACTCAGACACTCAGACACCGGCCTGTCGCCGCCGCTCTTCCTGCCGATAACGTTCGGCTGTTTCCAGATCATATCGCGGATGCTGTGCCGACATCGCGGACTTGCGATGCCGTGCCGCACAGCGATAGCACACCAGCATATCCCCCATGAAAGTATATAACACCATGTCAATCAGGGCCGCCACCATCAACGCCCCAATGGCCAGCAACGGCTGATACCACGCCCACGCCACACAGCTGATCGTGGCCGCAGTGGCCACAATGGCAAGGCCCAGTGCCGGCGGAAAATCCTTCTGCCGCCACAAATCCTGACAGCCGCAAATCCTGCAACGCTGCAACAATCCGGCGGAAAAATCTCCGCCGCCCTCATCCCGAGTCCACTGACAGCCATCACACCGCACAGGACCATCGGCCGGTTCCGGGGCCGTGACCTGACGTGTCTGACAGACCGGGCATTGAAAAATGATATGGCCAGCCATAAGAATCTGCCGTTCTGGAAACCGATGCTGCCGCCCAACACGCTACTCCGCACACCGAGCGTCTTCCGATGCACAACGTCAGGCCCACTTTCAGCCAGCCTCCATGGAATCCCACGAATGCCGCTGGTCAAAGTCTAACCGCCGACCGCCGTGGTCAGTATTCCCCCGCGTCCGCGATACAAAGATTTTTCCAGAGTCTTTTCCGGGGGAGTGCGGGGAGATCTGGTGACTCTGGGACAAGTTTTCGGCCATTCCGCAGTTGTCCGCTCTCGCTCCGCCCCGGCACTTCGACCGCCAAAGCCGCCCCGAACAGACGCCGCCCCCTAAACCACCACGCCGCCCCCCATCCCGGACCGCATGGAACGTTAAAAAGGCACCGACAGATCCTGCTCCAGCAACGCCGCCGACATCTCGCCCATGAACACCAGAATCAAGGCCGCAAACAGCACTCCAGTGGCTGACTGTGTGTTCCGATACCGCAGAATGCGGTGCACAACTAACGCCGTGGCCGCCGGGACGAGAATTCCGCCACACAGCCTGAGCCCCAGCCACATTCCACGCACCATATCCGCAGATTCCCAGCCCACAGCATACCAGCTGAGCCCCGTGGCCACGCCTCGCAGGAGTGCGGCCAGTCCCAGCACGGGACAAAACCACTTCAGCGGACGCAGCGACATCGTTGGCGTTGTCAGGTACCAGTGCCCCAGCAGCATCCCCGTCAGGGTCGCTCCCAGAACAGCCGACGACGAAAGGTCGGCCAGCAACTGATGCCAGACCGGTACGCTGCGCAGCACCTGAGTCGACTGAAATACCAACGCCCCCAGACTCAAGACCCCGAGCAGCCAGATGCAGATTGTCCCGGGGCGCCGTCGCCCCAGTTTCCAAAAAATATGACCGGGATAAGCGGTAACCGCGGCGGCGAAGGCCAGTTTCTGCAACCACGCGGCCACCCACGTCGCACGCTGGAATTCCTGACCGCTGGCGGATACCCCCACCATCTCCTGCACCGAACGCGGAGCCCGCGAACTGAAGGAGTCCGGCTGAAATAACAGCACCAGCAGGACACTCAATCCCAGCGCCACCAGCATCTGAATCCGAAAAAAGCCGTCAGCCACCTCGCGACGCGGCATGGTCAGCCACATCAGAGTGATCCCGGCGAGAAGTTTCAGAACGAACAGAGCAATCATGTCGCCTACTTACCGTTTATCAGTGCCATGGCCTCTGCACGGCTTCCCAGATTGTTCCGCAACTGCCCCCGCACCGCACTGGTCACCGTCAAGGCCCCAGGCTTCTTCACACCGCGAATCGTCATGCAGGTGTGCTCCGCTTCAATCACCACGATCACACCCAGCGCCGACAACTCGTTTTCAATCAGGTCTGCGATCGTGTGCGTCATACGTTCCTGAACCTGCGGCCGCCGCGCCACCTCATCTACCACTCGCGCCAGTTTGCTGAGCCCAGTCACCTTGCCCCGGGGAATGTAGCCAATATGAGCCTTGCCCATAAACGGCAGCAGATGATGCTCGCACATGCTGTTGAAGGAAATGTCTCGCACCAGCACCAGCTCGTCATACTGCTCTTCAAAGACCTTCTGCAGATGACGACCCGGATCCACATGCAGTCCGCCAAAGATCTCCGCATACATCCTGGCCACTCGCGCCGGCGTTTCCTGCAACCCATCCCGGTCCGGATCTTCCCCGACCGCCAGCAGAATCTCGCGCACAGCACGCTGTATTCTCAGTTGATCCACCGTTCGAAACTCCGGTGGAATTGCGCCGCCCGCCAGAATCGAATTCATGTCGGCCATGAGCTGCTGCCCCTGTGTGATTTAATGACTCGGTGCTCTGTGATGACTCTGAACAATCCGCCCCGCGGCTGTGCACGAACAACCGCACAGAAACACCCGCCGAATTCGCCAGCCCCCGCCAGCTCCCCGCCGCCACCCGGCACCTGGATGCGGATCCACGCACGAACGCACATCGCCCTCGCCGTGTCCCGCAACCATCGGGACCACATTCTAAAATATGGGTCCAGCCGATACATCGTCCGCCACCGTGGTTTCTCGGGATCCGGGCAACTTCCTGGAATTCCCCACGTTTCCCAGGGCAGTTTCCCGAAAATCCGGGCTTTTTGCCGCCCCCATCCCTCGAAATCGTCACGCCCGCACGCGTCCACGGCAGCCGCTCGTTCCGAAGTCCGGAGATTCCTGCGAAAATCCTCACAATCCGGGGCGCTTTTTCCTATACTCTCGCCCCCTCGAACGTTACCCCGCCCAGTCGCCCTTGTCCGGTGCCGGGCCTGAACAACCCGTTCGCTCACCCAACCGCAGTATCTGAATTTCAGTAGGAGCATTCAGCATGGCAGATCGGCTTCTGGAAGGCAAAGTGGCACTCGTGACCGGCGCCGGTCGAGGATTGGGACGCGGCTTTGCTGAACATCTCGCCGCCCTCGGTTGCCGCGTAGGCATCCATGGCATGCGCGAAAATGGCCCAGCCGAATACGGCGAAGGCACCACCCTCACCCAAACGGCCGCCGATATCGCCGCCAGCCATGCCACACAAACCTGCCGTGTCCTCGGTGACCTGACCAACGCAGAACACGTGCAGCGCGTCGTCGCCGAAGTCTGCTCGCAACTCGGACCCATCGATATCCTCGTCCACAATGCCGGTGGTGACATCGCAGCCGCCGGTGGAAAACCCAATCCCAACGACTGCGTCGGGATCAAACTCGAAGACGTCCGCGCTGTACTCGACCGCAATCTCCTCAGCACAATTCTTGTCTGCCAGGAAGCCGCCAAAATCATGATGCCCCGCAAGACCGGTCGCATCCTGACCCTCAGCTCCATCTCCGCCTTCCGAGGTATCCCCAACAGCTCAATTTATGCCACCGCCAAGGCCGGTGTCGTCGAATACACCCGCTGCCTCGCCGAACAACTCCGCAGCTACAACATCAATGTCAATACCCTCGCTCCAGGAGATACACGCACCGGCCGCTTCCTCGGCACCCGCAAGGTCGAAGAATCCCGGCTCGTGACTGATGGCACCCTCGATCGCATCGGACAGGTCGACGAAGTCACCCGCGTCGTGGAATTCTTCGCCGGCCCACTCGGAGCCTTCGTGACCGGTCAGGTCCTTCGCGTTGACGGCGGCTCCCAGATCTGGCCAGCCTGATCTCACCGCGACACTCTGCTCTCAGGATCGCTACAACTCGCCAGCAACCAGCACGGAAATCCCAGCCACTGCGCGCCCGTATCACCGCGGGCCGCAGTGCTGTCTCACCTCGCCGCATGACCCCCGTTTCATGCATCAGTCACCGATCATCAGTGGCCGCATGCGCCCGCTGCCACGTTCGGCTACAGACACCTCGGCGCGTCCACCAGTCCAGTACACCTTCAAGCAGCCCAGCGGTCGTCCCATGACAATCCCCACCGCCGCGGTCGATCACCGTGCAGCGTCGCTCTGCCACCATAACTTCTGCAGCACCGGCTGAGGCCCCGCCCAGGTACGGCTGCCATACGTCCGCCCCTCCTTGTCGAAGTACGCACGCAAGCTCAGCAGATCCACAGACTCCCACGACGGCAACGATTCTCCTTCCGTTGTACGAAAGGACTCAAGAGGCAACTGCTGTATCTCCGTCACCGAGCCGCCGCCCAATTGCACCTCCGCGATGTACTCACGAGTTCTGCCGCGATACGATCGAAAAACATTCTCCGTCAACACCATCACCAGCACATTCGGTTGCTCCGTTCGAACACTTAGTGCCAAACGCTGACCGGGCTGACCCCGCCATTTCGGATGCCCAGGCTTACGGGTCGAGTATTCCCAGTGATGTGGATTGCCGGCTTCCAGCACATACCAGTCCCGCCAGCCACGACGGAAGTCGTCCAGCACCACATCAGGAACGTCCGTGGCCTGCACACCGGCACGCTGCAGATCCTCCGGAACCGCTGTGTGCAACAGGGAACTGACCACCATGTGTTCCGTGGTGGGGGTCTGAGGACCGGCCGCTGTCATGGGGACCCGATACCTGATATTCGCGAAGGCAAACAGCGGTTGGCGAATGTCAAGTACCGGCAGTCGAGCCGTCCATGTGTCCCCCTCCCGCTGTGTTTCCGCAGACTGAAAGAATCGCGCACGCGGATCCGCTTCCATCCCGTAATACACCTCAACGTCCACCAGCCCCTCCGACGCCTCCGGTGTGACCCGAAGTTCCGGAACGTGATCGGCAGTAGCCAGCTCCAGGTGCGTCAGCGGTGTTTCCGGAAATACTCCCTGTGACTTCAGATGCTGATCAAACCAGAGCGGTCTTGTGACGGCACATTCCGGAGTGAAACGATGATTCATATGCGGAGTGAACACGTATCGAACGTCCCGATGCGGAATCAACGCCCCGGTACGATAGGTGTCATCCATAATCCCATGAAAGTCGTTGGTCGCCCCCAGCCACAGCAACGGCGCAGAAATCCGCGATGCATAGGACTCAAACCCCAGTGTCCGACGGAACAATTCCGTATCACCCTGCGGTGTTTCCAGTGTCACCTGTGGTAGCATCGGCCACGGCACCGTGCGAAACCCCGTACCGCCCACCGAAGGCGCGGCTGCTCGGACGCGACTGTCTGTTCCCGCCACATAAACCGTCAGACTCCCCCCCATGGAATGCCCATAGACACCAAGTCGATCAGCATCCACCTCAGGCTGTTGCTCCAGAAAGGTCAGGCCCCGGCGAGCCCCAATCGTCAACAGATACCAGTTGTTGTTGCGCGGCGACTCCATGGAATCCACGGTCCGATTGCCGGGCTGAAGACTGAAATAGCCGGGTACGTTCTGCTGCGTGGGATCCACTGCCCCCCAGTCCGTGTTCGCGTCGCCACCATGGGCTCGCTCCATCTCACGACCACCCCAGTTGATCGAAAGGCACGCATAGCCGCGCCGCGCATAAAACTCTACCTCGTGCAGAAAGGCTCGCTGGCCGCCACCGTGCAGATGCAGCAGCCCGGGCAGTCCACGAGCCCCCCGGGGAAATCCGTAGAATGCTGCCATCCGACTGGCCTGCCCGCGGAAGTGGCCTATGTGATAGGTGACGCAGCGGTAAACAATCCCATCCTCTTCCCACTCCCGGACCACCTCAGAATCCAGCGCTTCGCCACGCGGGTCGAAGTCAGCCCACAAGGCCTGTACCGTCTCGGGGCCCCCGGACTCATCGGCCACCCCCGGCACGCACCACAGCAATCCCGTCAGCAACAGAAACAGCCGCGATCCCTGCATGTCCGTGCACTCCTGTTGAGGATGGCATCAGCCCCCGGCACAAACAGCGCCACCGGGATTCCTGACGTGTTTTTACGGCGGTGCCGGGCCTGAAACCGGAGCAACCGTCGGTGCTGAAACTTCTGGAAGCGTGACAGGGCGCCGACGCGGAAACACAGGCAGCTCCTGAGCATTCACACCGGGTGTCAAACCATCGCGAGCCTGAGGCAGCCCTGTACGTCCCGGAAAGAACGACGCGCCGTTCAACTCAAAGGCAGCGGGGTTAATCCGATCCATCACGATGCCGCTCTCAGATTTCCACTGCTGAGTGCGCCAGACCGAATCCGGCAGCAGCTCCGCCGATGTATCCTCACCATCCGTCCGCTTCTGCCACAGTTGCTTCCACTGAGCGAAATCCAGTCGCCGGCTGGCATAGTCCAGCGATTGTGCTTCGGTGATCCAGAACACCGAGTAACCGGAATACAGAT
>JBDKIW010000110.1:0-3250 GCA_039796955.1 Planctomycetota bacterium | reverse complement strand
ACGTGGAAAGTGTCGCGCCGGATCGGTTTCCCCAAAGAAAGATTTCCCGCGACGCTCGCACTCTGTTAGGCTTTCGCTTCAGAGTTGTCGAAGAAGACTGACGGTCAAGGTCGATTGCTGGTGAGCAGGTACGCTCATCGACCATCGGTTGCGCGCTGTCGGCATTCACAGAAAGAGTCACCATGTTGTCATTGCCGGGCCACGGACGCAGTATCCTCTGCGATGGAATCTCTCGCCGCGACTCTTTACGCCTTGGTACTCTCACGCTGGGTGGGTTGACGCTTCCGGATCTGCTGAAAGCCGAGCAGATCGCCGGAGTAAAAAACTCCCACAAAGCCGTGATTATGATTTACATGTGCGGCGCCCCGGGGCATCAGGACATGTACGACCTGAAAATGGATGCCCCCTCGGAAATCCGTGGAGAATTCCGGCCTGTGGCGACTGCGGTCCCCGGGATTGAGATTTGCGAGCACATGCCGCGGATGGCGGCCATCATGGACAAGTGCATTCCGCTTCGCAGCGTTTATGGCTCTCCGGACGGCGATCACGACTCCTTCATCTGCTACACAGGGCGGTCCAAACGCAATCAGCCGGCAGGCGGCTGGCCGTCCATGGGCTCCGTCACCTCAGCGCGCCTGGGCGCAGTAAATACCGCTGTGCCCCCGTTCGTGGGATTGTCGCCTGATGCGGGGCATCCCCCGTATGGCTCGCCCGGACTGCCTGGATTCCTCGGTGTAGCCCATGCCGCCTTTCGTCCCTCCGGGCCGGCCAGTGACGACATGAAACTGCAGGGAATCAACAGCGATCGGCTGAATGAACGTCGCAGTCTTCTGGCCAGTGTGGATCGACTGCGCCGGGACATGGATCGCACCGGCACGCTGGAAGGCATGGATTCCCTGTCACAGCAGGCCTTCAATATTCTGACCAGCAGCAAACTTGTCGAAGCCCTCGATATCTCGTCAGAACCAGCGTCTGTCAGAGAACGTTATGGCAAGGGCGACGCCAGTCGATTCGGCGACGGGGCTCCGCGGAATCTGGAACACTTCCTGATGGCACGCAGACTTGTCGAAGCCGGCTGCCGCGTGGTCACGCTGAACTTCGGTCGCTGGGACTTTCACAGCGACAACTTCAACGGCATGAAAAACACCCATCTGCCGCAGTTTGATCAGGGCTTGTCCGCATTGATCGAGGACCTGCACCAGCGTGGAATGGCTCAGGACGTCGCTGTCATCGCCTGGGGAGAATTTGGTCGAACACCGCGAATCAATCCCGATGCCGGGCGCGATCACTGGCCACAGGTCGGTGGCGGACTGCTGGCAGGTGGAGGATTTCGTACTGGTCAGGTGATCGGAGCCACAGATCGACTGGGAGCGGAAATTGCCGAGCGTCCGCTCCATTTCAGCGAAGTGCTGGCCGCGTTGTATCGTCACCTCGGAATTGAACCCGAAACGACAAAACTGAACGACCTCAGCGGTCGACCCCAGTATCTGCTGGAAAACACCATCCCCATGCCGGAATTGATTTGATTTCTGTAATCTCCATCGAACGGGACCGGAACGCGTCATTCCCTGGCGCCCTCCCGGAGCCTCACCAATGCGGAGACAGGCTTCATATCAGCAGGTAACCTGCCGACGCGCAGAATCGTGAAATCGCAGTTGCGTTTCCAACCGTGCAGAATTAGTTTCCGGCGTGATGGTCCAGCCGGCCTCGCCTGGGTCTTCGCGTGAAAACCCTGCCGTCGCTGAGGCAATGGGCGAATCTGCAGCACTCCCTGAATCCTTCGGGCGAACCTGACAATTTTCAGACACGATGATCAATCTCTCTGGACTAAATCCCTCACAGCGTGAAGCTGTCACCACGCTGTCCGGCCCACTGCTGGTGCTGGCCGGAGCTGGTACCGGCAAGACGCGAGTCATCACGTACCGCATGGCCAATCTGATTGCCAATGGCATTCGGCCGGATCGCATTCTTTCGGTGACATTCACCAACAAGGCTGCAAAGGAAATGCGTGAACGGGCGCTGACCCTGATCGGACGTCAGTTTCGGCTGCGTCCCGAAGTGTCCACGTTTCACGCCTGGTGCGTTCGAGTGCTCAGAGACGACATCGATGCCCTCGGATATCCGAAGAAATTCGCCATCTATGATCGTGGTGATCAGGAATCTGCAGCACGCACGGCACTGCGCGACATTCGCCTTGGTGACAGTGCCATGAAACCGGGGGACCTGGTCAATCGCATCAGTCGCTGGAAGATGCAGGGCATCCAGGATTTCGAAGCCAGCAGTCATACCGAATCGGACTTCGACTTTCTTGCCGCGATGGCCTACAAGAAATACCAGAAGCAGTTGCGCGCCAGCGGCGCCGTGGACTTTGATGATCTGCTGCTGCTGACCGTACGACTGTTTCAGGAACATCCGATCATTCTGCAGAAGAATCAGGCACGCTATGATCATGTCCAGATTGATGAATATCAGGACACAAACGGTGTACAGTTTCGCCTGATTCAATCTCTCGTACTGCCTCACAAAAATCTGTGCGTTGTCGGCGACGACGATCAGTCGATTTATGGATGGCGCGGTGCCGAGGTGGAGCACATCATTCGCTTCGGTGATCACTTTCCCGGGACACGCATTGTCCGTCTTGAAAACAACTATCGCTGCACCACTGATATTCTGGCCTGCGCCAATCGACTTGTGAAACACAATAAGGAGCGACACAATAAAACGCTGATCGCCCACAAAAAGGCTGTTTCCGGCGTGCGTCTCCAGGTGTTTGATGACGAAGCAGCAGAGGCCGAAAATGTCGTTCAGGAAATCGGCTACCTGGTTCAGGAACTGGGCGTCAAACCAAAGCAGGTCGCCATTCTGTTCCGCACCAATGAACAACCTCGGTTGTTTGAACAGGAAATGCGGCGACTGAAGATCCCCTACCAGCTGGTCGGCGGCCAATCGTTCTTCGATCGCCGTGAGATCCGCGATCTGATGGCCTATCTCAAGGCCATTGACAGCCCCCGGGATGAAGTCAGCCTGCTGCGAATCATCAATACGCCCACACGCGGAATTGGCGACACCACCACAGAAAAAGTCATCCAGAATGCCGTCAAAAAGGGGCTCAGCTTCTGGGAGATGGTGCCGGAAGCCGCCGCTGCCGGGATGATTCCCCCAAAGGCGCTCACAGCCCTGCACGGCTTTCAGGGATTGCTGCAGACTTACGCCCAGGCCATGCAGAACAATCCACGGCAACTGGCCGAAC
>JBDKIW010000109.1:0-5859 GCA_039796955.1 Planctomycetota bacterium | reverse complement strand
ACGTCCAGTCCTTCAACCAGCTTTTCAAGTTCCGGATCCAGCACAGCAACTGGTGGCGTCTCTGGCGACTCAGATTTTGCGGCTCCGTCAGCAGGTGGTGTTTCAGTGGCGGGGGCAGGGGTATCAGCCGGAGTCGGAGTTGGAGGAGCGGCGGTGGTGTCGGCAGCCCCTGGCTGAGCCGACGGATCTGCCGGTGGACTCGTGGGAGCAGAATTGTCACTGCAGCCCGCCAGGAACAGTGCCGGGGCGAGGCTGAAAAACAGCATGAAGGATCGCAATCGCATAGGACGCCTTTTCAGAATTCAGGAGCAAACACCTTCGCAGGCCCCGTACCAGTCACTTCCGGCCCGCCAGCAGCTTTAAGCGGCCCGTCCCGCGACAAGCCATCAACGACCCCGACAGAATACACAGTGTTCCAGTGAGAAAACAGTAAAGCAGACGAGTCCGGAGGAGAATTCCAGGTAATTCCGGAGCGTCCTGACCGTTCTCGAAAGTCGTCGGGAAATCCCGGGCCAGGGATGCCAGCCTGCCCGGAAGTTTCGATAATTCCGGGACGATGGGGAAACCGCCAGCCTCCTCACTCAAATGCCGGAATTCTTCAATACTCCGCTGGCAGTTCCCCTGCCGGCCCGGTTGAATTGCAGAAAATGCATCAAATCCGTCTCGTACCCCGTAATTTTTGCTCCAAAGTTGCGTCAGATTACGTTCTTAGTGCACTTGGTGCACTTAGTGCGTATTGCACTGCGATGCGACTCAACTTCCCAGGCACCAACAGTCGCCCAGCATCGTGGACCGTCGTATCGCACACAACCGGTGTCGATCTCGTCATTCAAACTTCAGGTGCCGCAGACGCATCCCCGGGTGTTTTTTTTGAAAATGTCAAAGGTCGCTCATGTCATCGCCCGGAATCACCACCCCGGATTCTTCAATACCCACCGCAGCCGTACCAGCCCCGCCTTTTCGAAGTGCGACGCGGCAGATGGTCATGCTGTTACTGGCACACGCCCCCTTTGTTCTGCTGTACTACTACCAACTCTTGACTCCGACCTACTACCGTTTTTTCCCCCTTGCTGTGGGGGCTTTCATCGTTTTTTTTCAACAACGTCGCAGTCGTACGGTAGAACGCTGGAACTGGCTCTCCAGATTCCTGCTGTTCTGCGACCTGCTGTGCCTGACCGCCTCACTGATCCTTGCAATTCCATGGCTCGCCGTACTGGGGATGGTACTAGCCCTGATGGCTTGGTGTATGGCCTCGCGACAACCCGGATACACCGGCAGTTTGCTTTCGCTGGCCGTGATTCCATTGACAACGCTGCGTTTCGGACAAACGAACGAATCAATGCTGCTGGACTGGCTCTCCACAAAATGTCTGCAGCATGTCAGTCGGATCTGCCACAGTCTCGAAGTGCTTCATTACACGCGTGAAGGCAGTCTGTATTGCTCCGGAAAATCTTTTTCTGCGAGCGATCTGACCAGTGCGCAGTCACTTTTTTTGTGTCTGAGTCTGGCGGCTGTGATCGCCGGGTGGCAAAGACGTTCCATTTTGCATGCATTCGCTTTGGTCCTGTGCGGGGCCGCCACCGCTGTCTGCATGGCCCTTATCAATGGGCTGATCGTGATCTGGATCTGGCAGCGTTTCGAAATCGATCTGACTTCCGGTTTCGGCTTTGCCGTCGACTGCACAGGCTGGTTCCTGCTGACCTGCAGCCTCCTGATCTCAGCCGATCAGTTCCTGTCGGTATGGTCCTTTGCTGTCCCGGATATCCGTCGCGAGGGCGAACTGGAAGCGTTTCTCAATCCGCTCATCCTGTTGTGGAATCGCTGGATGGCTTCCGCCGTCGTGACACCGAAACCTGCGGAAATCCCGGTCTTGCCGCTCTTCGCCAAGTCCTCATGGGTGCCGACGGTGATCCTGCTGGTGGCCCTTCTCGGTCAGTTCGTGGATTTTCTGCTGAAACGAATCTCCTGACGCGTGGGCTCAATTGCACAGCCCCGCTCGTACATCTCCCCTCACCAGCCTCGTTCAGGTCGTTAGTCCATTGTTCCGACGGGAAGTCGATATCATGAGCCAGAATGCCGCAGCCCCCCCCCGACGATTTCGCGCACAAGACGCACCACGTCGACTGCCGACCTTCGCGGAGATCATTGCCCCTCGCACCTTGCTGCAGTTTTTTCTCGGAATGCTGGAGTGCTGGTTTTTCTCTCGCGAATTTGCGCGGCTCACCCTCGGAATTCCATTTCTGGTGCTGATTCTGCTCCCCATTGGCACCTACTTCTGGACTCGCGGCACCCCGGTCACCACGCTCCTCGCACGCTACGACAAGGTCCGCGAGACAGCCGCTGAAAAACAGGATGCCAATCTGGAAGAAACCGCACTGCTTGCGATGACGGGGTTGTTGCCGGCGGATTACTCCCATCGGCTCCGACTGGCCCGATTTTATGTGGCCCAGGGACGTGCCGAGGAGGGATACGCAGAGTTCTCTGCGTTGGCTCCTGATGGCGGAGGTGGATCTGCCGAAGCCAGGCTCTGGATTGTCGAGCAGGCGTTGTCAGAAAAACCCATTCGACAGCTCACGGCAGTGGAAGTGGAACGACAACTGCGGTTCGTACTGGAATCGCAACCGAACAACTCTGTGGCTCATGGATTACTTGCCACCGAGTATCTGAAACGCCAGGAGTTTCTGCTGGCGGAGCAACATCTGGCTGAAGTGATCAAGGTGAAACCAGAGCGCAGCCTCGAGCTTGCCCAATTGAAAATCAGACTCGATAAACCGAAGGCAGAAGTCGCGGCAGCCGTCGCGCAGGCCGTTACAGACCTCACACAGCTGCAAAAGACTAACCCAGAGGACACAACGATCGTCGCCAAACTGGTTCAGGCGTTGATGCTTCAGTCCGAATTCGACAAAGCCCTCGCAACACTGCAGGCAGCTCAAAAGTCATTTCCTGACAACCAGGATCTGAAGAAGCTGCGAGCCGAACTGATTGTCTTCGAGGTAGAACGCTCAATGAGCGAATCGTATCTGAATCGTGACAGTGCTGTGCTGCAGACATTCCTCGCATTGCAGCAGGATCCTGCCAACGCAAGGGCTGTGGATATCCTGCTCGGGCTGAAAAACATAGGAGCCGTTGTTCCCCTGGATCAGCTGCAGGCACCGCTTAAACACTGGACTGAGGCTGTGAAACGCGAGCCGGCAAATACCAATTCCGGTCTGACACTGGCACGACTGCAGATACTCCACGGGCAGACAGCACAGGCAGCTGAGACAATTCGACCGATCGTCCTGCAACAGCCACAGTTGCGTCTGGGACTCGCCGAGCTTCTGCAGAAGGCCGGAGCCACCACAGAAGCTGATGAACTCATTCACACGGCGATTGCCGAAGCCGATGGACGACGCCAGCAGGACCCGGAAAATCTGGAATACTGGATTCAACAGGCAGACGCACTGTTCCTGCTGGAAAAACCGGAAGCTGTACGTGAGCTCGTGAAACCATTTCTCCCCGCCGGTTTTCAAGCGCAGTCAGATCGGGACCGCCTGCTGATCGATCTGAATGCACGAGCCTGCCTGCTCATTTTTGATTCACTGCTCAATTATCGCTCCAGTGAACTTGCAGCCATGAATTCCAAAGACGATCTGCAATTCAGGGACGCTCCTGCAGAGCAGGTGCTCTTGCTGCTTGAAGATGCCGGCAAAAGCCCCGGCAGAGCGTTGGCGGCGCTGGAACGTCTCTGCGTGCTCAGTCTGTCAAGTCATCAGGCGGCACCAACTGCCGAAGCTCGGGTGCTGCAACTTCGCAGCGAAGGCGAGCGGGGCGTCATGGCTCTGAAGTTGCGTTCCGCCTTCGCCGTAGCCATCCAGGAATACGCAATCGCGATCCCAATGCTGGAACAGGCCACAGTCGTCAGTCGCAATCGAGACCCAATGATCCTGAATAATCTTGCCGTGGCACTGATTCGAAGCACACCACCGAACGCGGCGCGCGCGCTGGATCAGATCAATCAGGCAATCAGGTTGGTTCCCGAAAATTCAGATATCCTCACGACACGTGGCGAAATCATGGTCGCCATGGAACTCTGGAAAGAAGCCCAGCAGGATCTGACGCGTGCTCTCGAGCTCCGCAGCAGCAACTTCGAAAGTCACCAGTTGCTCGACCGAACCTACCAGGCCCTGGGTGATCAGACGAAGGCTGAATACCACCGCCAGCAGGCCCTTGACATCCTCGCCGCCCGCACCAACAGCGCCACCCCCTGACTCAGCGCCCGGCCACCATCGATTCCACTCTTTGGTCCCACTCTGGCACTTTGGGGCCTGGCACTTCGGGGCCATCCATCTGTCGTTTGACATTGCCTGTCAGTCTGGATACTTTAATTACATACTGAAATTTAATTTATTGGCTTGTCTCCAGACAACTTCGGGCGGAGGCGTTCATCATGGCTCGGACAAATCGACGCGATGTATTGGCGGATCAGGACATTCAGGTGGTGCACTGCGTCAATCGCTGTGTCCGACGCGCATTTCTCTGCGGCAATGACGAGCTTACCGGCAAAAACTTCGATCACCGTCGCGGACTAATCCGCAAACGTCTGGAGTTTCTCGCCGGCATCATGGGCATTGAAATTCTCGGCTATTCCGTCATGAACAACCATTTTCACGCAGTCCTGCGGAACCGACCGGATGTCGTAGCCACGTGGTCAGATGCCGAAATCGCTCGAAAGTGGTGGATGCTTTGCCCGCTGCGAAAGAACGAAGACGGCAGCCCCGCAGAACCCACCGACACAGAACTGAAAGCCATCCGCGCCGATCGTAAATCCCTGAAGGAAAAGCGGCGGCGGCTGTCCAGCATTTCGTGGTTCATGCGGTTCGTGTCAGAACGCATTGCGAAAGATTCGAACAGGGAAGACAAGTGCACCGGTCGGTTCTGGGAAGGCCGCTTCAAAGCCCAGGTGTTGCTCGACGACGCTGCGATTCTCGCATGCCTGCAGTATGTCGATCTGAACCCGATTCGCGCTGGGCTCACGAAGACGCTGGAAGGCAGTCTTTTCACAAGCGTTCAGGACCGCATTGAAGACCTGAAGCAGGCGAAGAATCAGTCTGGCGACACGAATCTGTCCCATTCAGAAAACGCCGCGACAGCGTCGGCTCCTCCTGTGGCTGCGACTCCGGTGATTGCGGTACCGGAATCACTTCCTGCTGCGGAACGCAGTACCTTCGACAACGCCGTCGAACATGGGGCTCGCGCGGGCTGGTTGTCACCGATTCCGCTGCAGCCTCGACGTCAGGCGGTGCGAACAAAGCAGACGGAACGACGAGCCTCAAACAAGGGCTGCCTGTCTCTGGGCCTTGGCGAATACCTGCAGTTGCTGGACTGGACCGCAAGGCAGATCCGCACTGGAAAACGGGGAGCGACACCCGCGGAACTAGCCCCCGTGTTTGAGCGGCTGCAGATCTCAGCGGAGCTCTGGGTGGAGTGTGTCACGCACTTTCATAAATGGTTTCGCTCCAGTGTGGGACGCCCCAAATCAATGGCCACGAACGCTGAAACGAAGGGCCATAACAGAGCCATCAGCATCAACGCGTCTCGCAAAGTGTTCGCGTAGATTGCAGACGCGATGCCTGAACATCCGTGTCGTAAAACCAGATGGATGAATCACTTACGCTATCCCTCACAGATGGATGGCCCCATTTTTCTGTTTTTGGCCCCGCCCTGTTTTTGGCCCCAAATCAATGGCCACAAACGCTGAAACGAAGGGCCATAACCGAGCCATCAGCATCAACGCCTCACGCAAAGTGTTCGCGTAGATTGCACACGCGGTGCCGGAACATCACCGGCGCAAAACCAGACCGATGAGTCACTTACGCA
>JBDKIW010000108.1:0-3589 GCA_039796955.1 Planctomycetota bacterium | reverse complement strand
CCATCCTACGACCGTTTGGTGAAAGGATCAAGGGAGAAAAAAACGGGGGCTGCATCGGAAAAGGGGTCAGGAACCAATAGTGCGGAGCACCCTTCGGGCCATTTGGCTATTGGTTCCTGACCCCTTTTCCGATGCAGCGGAGCACCCTTCGGGCCATTTGGCTATTGGTTCCAGACCCCTTTTCCGATGCAGCGGAGCACCCTTCGGGCCATTTGGCTATTGGGTCCTGACCCCTTTTCCGATGCAGCCCCTTTTCCGATGCCCCGCAAAGTTGAATTGACAGAATTTGCCGATTGGGGCTACAAGATAGGACGAAGGTTCACAGGATGTGAACAGAACGTGGTTTGGGGGGATTGCGGAGGACATCGGGTGTGCTCCTGCGACCGGCCCGAGTTCGATGGAGCGACCTCATGCGTCTGTTGGCTATTTCCGGCGTGGCGGCCCTTCTGCTCTCCGGATGCGGAGGAAGCAATTCCGGAGACTCGGCAGCAAAGACTGCGGGAGTGCCTCTGTCGATTTCTTCGTCCAAAGCGGCAGCGCCCGCCGACGCAACGGCCGGGGCCACCGCGCCAGCTGCTTATCCGCCAGCCATTAAAGAACTGCTGCAGAAGGCCAATGCGGCGGTGGTCGGACGTCGCAATGCGGCCGCCATCGAGGCGCTCAGTCAGGCCATCGGCATCACGCCGGACGACGCCCGTCTGTTTCGTATGCGGGCGGATGTGTACGTTCTGCAGGGCGAAAATGCCAATGCTCGTGCTGACTTCAGTACGGCCATCCGCCTGGCTCCGGTGAATCCGGATCTGTACAACTTTCGTGGTTATTTTCTGATGTCACGCGGTCTGTCGGATGAGGCACTGGCTGATTTTCAAAAGGCGATTGAATTGAAGCCGACCCACGTGGCGGCCCTTAATAATCGCGGTCTGATCGCTCTGGCAAAGGCCGATTATCCGGCTGCCGAAGCCGACTTCTCCAGCGCCATCGCAGCGGATGCCACGTACACAGATGCGTGGAACAATCGTGCTTTCACGCGGATGAAGACACAGCAACTGGATTCCGCCATGACGGATATTCGCCAGGCGTTGAAACTGAATGAACGGTATGTGACGGCATGGAACAACTGTGGGTTGATTGCCATGCAACAGCAGAATTATGTGGAAGCCGTGAATGCGTTCACCCGCGCGGTGGAACTTGCACCGCTGGATGCTCGCTGGCTGGCTCATCGCCGCGAAGCACTGGTGAAAGCCGAGCGATTCAGCGAGGCGCAGGCGGATGCCAGCCGTATTGACTGGCTGGCTGGACTGCAGAAGGTTTCTGACGAAGCGGCCCGCAATGCGGGAAGCAGTGATGCGTGGATTCGCCGTGGTCTGTTTCTTATGGAAGGCCGCGAATTCGGTGCAGCAGCTCAGGACTTCACTCGAGCCCTGTTGCTGACCCCGAATCACCCGGAAGCACTGGCCTGCCGTGCTCGAGCGTGGACAGCCATGGGTGATTTCGAAAAGGCCATGCAGGACTGCGACGCCTCACTGGCCTCCAAACCCGGTCATGATGCTCATTCACTCCGCGGAGATCTCTGGCTGCGACAGGATAAGTTGGATCAGGCCATCGCAGATTACGAAGCGGCTCAGCGTCTGGACGACCAGGTGGCAAAAGCCTATGAGCAACGGGCCGCCGTGCGTCGCGCTGCCGGCCAGACCGCCGAAGCCGATGCGGATCTGAAGCAGGCCGCCGAGCTACGGCAGGCCCTGCAGGACGTCCCCGCTGCCGAAGCGACTGCGGAACCCACCTCGGCTGACGAGGCAGGGTTTGACCCGACAACTTCGACCAATGAATAACTCAATCCCCGACATGCACCGTTGGCCCATCGTTGACAGTGCACTGTGCTGGTGCTGTTGAGTCTGTTCAGGCACGCCGGGCAGGCTGCCAACACTGGCCGGCGTTCTCTGAGTTCACAGCCCGCGTCGTATTGTTTCGCTGACAGCGGGAAATGCCATAGCCATTTTGGTGGGGATGGGCAGTTCACGATGCGACGACTATCGGGCCTGTTGCTGGTGCTTCTTGTCGTGTGCCATGAAGGCACCTTGCTGGCTCAGCGCACACCGCCGAATGTGGTTGTGTTTCTGGCGGATGATGCCGGATGGGGAGATTTCAGTCATTCGGGCAATCGGATGCTGCAGACACCATCCATTGATTCCATAGCCACCACCGGAGTCTCACTGGATCGCTTTTTTGTTTGTCCCGTCTGTGCGCCGACCCGGGCTGAGTTTCTGACGGGACGATACCATCCGCGCGGCGGTGTCCGCGGCGTCTCAACAGGGCAGGAGCGTCTGGATCTTTCTGAAGCCACTGTCGTGGAGGCCTTTCGAGCGGCAGGGTATGCGACCGGGGCCTTTGGAAAATGGCACAACGGCAGCCAGTGGCCGTATCATCCAATGGCGCGTGGATTTGAAGAATACTTCGGCCATTCCTCCGGGCACTGGGGGGAATACTTTGACGCACCGCTGGAAGACAACGGTCGGATGGTGCGGACCAGCGGATACATCGTGGATGTCTGCACGGATCGCGCGCTCGAATTCATTGATCGCAATCGAGAGAAACCCTTTTTCTGCTACATTCCGTTCACCACTCCGCATTCGCCGTGGAGTGTTCCGGACGCTGACTGGCAACGGTTCCGTGACCGTTCGATCGAACAAACAGCCACCAATCCCCAGCGGGAACAGGCCAACGAGACTCGGTGTGTCCTGGCGATGATGGAGCACCAGGATCGCTGCGTGGGCCGCGTGCTGCAGCGACTGCAGGATTTTGGATTGCGAGACAACACGATCGTACTGTACTTTTCCGACAACGGTCCCAATTCAGCGCGGTGGACCGGTGGGATGAAAGGTCAAAAGGGCACGACCGATGAGGGCGGTGTTAGGAGTGTCTGTTATGTGAGCTGGCCGGCCGGCTTACCACAGGGACACGTCGTACCGCAGATTGCCGGAGCGATTGACCTGCTGCCAACGCTGACGGCGCTGGCAGAAATTCCACGGGTGGGTGACAAGCCACTGGATGGACGCGACCTGTCGCCGTTGCTGCGGAAACAAACGGTCGACTGGCCTGATCGTACGCTGATGAGCACATGGGCTGGCAAGGTCTCCGCGCGGACTCAGCGATTTCGACTGGACAGTGATGGACAGCTGTTTGATCTGATCACCGATCCCGGTCAGACCACACCGGTCTCTGACCAGTTTCCTGACGTCGCCAGCGAACTGCGTCAACAGGTTCAAAACTGGCGGAAGGACGTCCTTGCCTCGGGGAACTCAACCGCCCCCCGATCGACAGGCCAGACCGTGGATCCCCGCCCATTTCCGGTGGGTTATCCGGAGTTTCCGATCACGATGCTGCCGGCGCGGGATGGGGAACCGCAGGGGGGCGTCAAACGCAGCAGCGCAGCGCCCAACTGTTCATACTTCGTGAACTGGACTTCTCTGGACGATCGGATCGTCTGGAATGTGCAGGTGCAGACGGCGGGGGACTATGATGTCGTGATTGACTACACGTGTCCGCTGGCAGATGCGGGGTCGCGGATTGAAGTACTGGTTGGAAAACA
>JBDKIW010000107.1:0-2720 GCA_039796955.1 Planctomycetota bacterium | reverse complement strand
TGGAGCCGGATCCTTGCCGAGGCGGTGCTGACGGTCGTGCTGACCCTGGTGACGTGGAAATACCAGAGAATCGTCACTGGACATCCGGTGGTGATGCCGGTCCTGATTCTCGTACCGCTGCTCAGTCTGTTGTGGGAACCGATTCATCGCCTTGTCTTCGAAGGTGGACGTCCTTTTGAGATGATGCTGATGCACAGCCAGAAGAATCTGATGCTGGCACTGGCGATCCTGGGGCTGAACATTTCCGCGCAGAGAATGAGTCTGTTTATCGGGGTGGTACTGTGTGTGTTCTGTGCCGCAGTGACTCGTGACCATCGCGTCTACTGGCTTGTGGCAGGCTATGGATTCTGTGCTGTCAGCTGGCTGATGCTGGGGCATTGGAATGACCTTCGATCACGCATGCTGCAGGAGCAATCGCGCAGGTTACCGCTGCGTTGGTTCCTTGCCGGTCCGGCGATTGCCCTGATTGCGGCGGCCGCCACGACGGCCAGTGGACGCAGTGATCTGCAGGCGCTGCGGGGCTTCCTGCCGGGATCCGGAGGTGATGGGGAGTACGATGAGTTTTCGCGGGGCGGAGTGAACGACGGGGAATCGCTTGTCGCCGGACAGGATGACATTCGCAGCTTTGGTCCGATTGATCAGGCACCGATGGCGGATTCGGAGAAACCGTCTCTTTATGACGTGATCAACGATCAGTTTGACGAACCCGTGCGCAAGAGCAGATCCTCACAGAGTGCGATCGCGCTTCCACCGGAGATGCTGGCGACGATCAGACAGCGATTGAGTACGGTCAGCCAGGCGGGACGTGAGTTTACAACTCTGCGGCGAAAAACAGCGGCGCAACGAAAAAAAGCGGCGGCCATTTCCAGTACGGCTTTGCTTTTTGTAGCCGGACGCGTGCCGGTGTATCTGCGTACGGAAGTCTACGACGTTTTCGATGGTCTGACGTGGTATGCGGCGGCCCCGCCTGCGGATCCGATGCGGCTGTCACTGGTCCATGTCGGGGGAAAGCCCTGGCTGCAGATACCGGTGCGGTCCAATGTGGCGGAATTTGAGTTGTTCCGGGACGCTCATGCCATCAAGCCCGTCAATCTGAAATCGCCTACGATCCCGACACCGCCCGGAACGCGATCTCTGCATATCGAGCATGTCGATCGGACCGATATGTTTGCCTGGAAGAGTGACAGTCTGCTGCAGATGAACCGGGACAGTCTGCCCGAACTTGTCCCGATCCATCTGCGATCGGAAGCACCGGATCCGGATGAACTTCGCTCGCTCAAATCTCTGAATTTTTCCATCGCCCGTGCTGCACGGGAGTGCGTCCTGCCAGTCGGGCCGGAACTGGACCAGATCAGGGACCTTGCCCACGCGTGGACCGCAGGTATTCCCCGTGGACTCGGTCAACTGGATGCCATCTGCACACGACTGAAACAGGAGTATCGCCTGGATCGAAACGTGCAGCTGCCTGACAGCGAAGAGCTCCCCGTCAGTGAATTTCTGTTCAGAACACGAAGCGGTCCGGAGTATCTGTTTGCAACAGCTGCGGCCGTGATGATGCGGAGCCTTGGGTACGCGACTCGCCTTGTCTCCGGATTCTATGCTCGACCTGAGCGCTATGATGCACGCGGACGGCACACGTCAGTGCTGGGTGCTGATGCTCATGTGTGGTGTGAAGTTCTGATTGGTTCCGGTACGTGGATAACAATCGAACCATCTCCCGGCTATGTCGTGCCGGGTAGACCTCCGGGAACGTTGCAATGGATGTGGTCCGGCATCTGCCATGCGGCGCAGGCATGCCGCAGGTCGTGGCTGGCCTGTCTGACCGTCAGCCTGACGATGGCAACTTTGATTCTGTTCCGAAAGGAACTGACAGGACTACTCCGAACACTGCTGTGGCAATGGTTTCCGGACCGGACTCCGCGCGGACGCATTCTTCAGACGGTGCGGCTGCTGGATCACCGACTGCAACTCGCGGGGATTCCCCGACCACAGAATCTCACACTCAGTCGCTGGCTGGCTCAGTTTCCCGAACTGCAGTCCCCACTTCGACACCAGTTTCTGAACCTCGCTGAACGAGCGGCATTCACAGAAGCGGGTGAACCCCTGACTGACATCAGCGTGCAGCAACTCTGTCTGTCGGTCCAGCGACAATTCTCGCTTCCGCTGTTGCGGCAGGCAGGTCGTGGTCAGTTGCAGTCAGTGCGTGCCTCCACCCAGTCCTCACAGGGGGCCTTGAAACTGTCCGAGCAATCGGAGCATGGGCGACGGATGCACATCAGATCACCAGTTGACCAGCGTGGAGATCTGCTGAACACCGCTCTCTCTGCGGAATTCCAGGCAGCTTCCCAAACAGCGGCCGTGGATTTCCAGAAGCAGACAGTGACGACCAACATGAACTCTACGACCGTTTTTCCAAAGGGCATTCAGAACCATGTCATTGACTGAAACACCGGGACAGACACAGGCGACGGAACTGCATGATGTTGTGGATGCTCTCCGTCGACATCTGAATCTGGCATTGCGAGGTAAGCCGGAGGTGATTGAGCTTGTGCTGTTGTGTTTACTGGCCAATGGCCATCTGCTTCTGGAAGATAAGCCCGGACTGGGAAAGACAACGCTGGCCAAGGCCCTGGCGAAAGGGCTCGGCGGACGATTCGCACGATGCCAGTGCACTCCTGACCTTCTGCCCGGTGACATCACAGGATTCAGTCTTTTCAACC
>JBDKIW010000106.1:0-5147 GCA_039796955.1 Planctomycetota bacterium | reverse complement strand
CTGCCACTTGCTGCGGATTCAACGGACTGGTATCGGGGGCGACGAGACCATCTGCCGTTTGCCATGATCGAACAGGCCTGGCCGCCGGATTTCGACAGACAACCCCAGCCCCCTCCCAAATCAGCAATTCACAACACGATAACGGGCAGATAACGCTGAAATCACAGCCCCCGAACTGCTCAACAACAGGTGTTCCTCGTCACCTTTACCGGAAAAACAGGCGACGAATAAAGAATGTTCTGAACCCGGATAATGCCCCGACTGAGTCCCTGATATGCTGACAATTCCCGGTCTCCTTGTTGTGCTCTCACCAGCCCTGCTGTTAGCGGTTCTGGGCCTCAGTTCCCTGTTTCGTCTGTCCATGACAGAGCGACTGGCTGCACGCTTCACATGGGCAGCAGTCACGACCGGGCTCACTGCCGCCATCGTGATTCTGATCACCATGCTGATCACCAGCAATCGCCAGGTTTCCGTGGTGGTCGGTGACTGGGTTCGTATCCCGGACAATGTCGCAGCGCACATCGGAGAATCACCGGAACATCAGACAGCGCCCCAGCCGGTCTCAGACGCCGAGAGCGTGCCGAGTGACGGACCACATCGTCACCATTTCCACTTCACACTGAAATTCGTCTTCGACCGACTCAGCGTACCATTCGTGATCATGACGTTCGTCCTGTGCGGTGTGATCAGTGCTTTTGCCAGTCGTTACCTGCATCGGGATGAGGGCTTTCATCGTTTCTTCCTGCTGTTTGCGTTTTTCATGCTGGGGATGATCCTGTCCTCCGCCGCAGGCACCATCGAAACTCTGTTCTTCGGCTGGGAACTGGTGGGGCTGTCCTCGGCACTGCTGGTCGCATTCTTCCAGGATCGCCGAGCGCCCGTCCAGAATGGCCTGCGAGTCTGGTCGATCTACCGACTGGCCGATGCCGCATTTCTGATTGCCGCAATGACGCTGCATCACCTGTCCGGATCCGGAGATTTTTCAGGGCTGGCAGGGCAGGGCACCTGGCCGGCAGGAGACGTACAGGTGTCCCCGGGATCGGCACTCTTCGTGGGCTGCATGCTGCTGTTTGCTGCCGCCGGCAAATCGGCACTGATTCCCTTTTCCGGCTGGCTGCCGAGAGCCATGGAAGGACCAACCCCCTCAAGCGCCGTCTTCTACGGAGCGTTGTCTGTACACCTTGGCGCTTTTCTTTTGCTGCGTGTCGGGCCGCTGCTCGACGAATCTCTGATTCTGCAGGTGCTGGTCACTCTGATGGGAATCTCCACCTGTGTCTTCGCCGCCATGGCCGCGCGTGTGCAGTCGGACGTCAAAAGCAGCCTTGCCTTCGCCTCTCTGATTCAGGTCAGCATCATCGTCACCGAAATCGGCCTTGGCTTTCGTTACCTCGCACTGATTCATATTGTCGGACATGCCTGCCTGCGAACCCTGCAGCTGATCCGTGCCCCTTCACTGCTGCGTGATTACAACAGCATGCTCAACGCCATCGGAAACCAACCGACTCAAAGCAATGCAGCGGAAGCTCTGCGCAACACTCGCATGTTTCGGTTTGCTTTTGATCGCGGCAATCTGGATGCCCTGATTGATGAATATGTCGTCCGGCCTTTTGTCATGATCTTTCGCTGGTCCGATACCATGGAACAACGCTGGACGGCATGGCTGTCCGGAACCTCAACACGGCCACCAACCGATGGCTCCGGATCAAGGTCTGCTGCCGCAGAGATCACCGAACTGGAGACGTAACCCTGTTCACCATTATGAGAAATAGTATTCGACCCGCGGTATTCGGCAGCATGCAGTCACCGCGAAATCATCCCGGCAGACTCAGACAAACGAAGATTGATTTCCGGCATGGACTGGATCCCTGATCCAGCACCTGCCAACAACTTAACTGTCACCGCGGATCCGAGGGGACAGAGTTCATTTTTCCACTGCCCGGCCGTCTCGCACGGACACGCAGTCATTCTCAAAAGACGTTGCTATGATTCAGGAACTTCATCTGCCGTGGCTGGAATGCGGAGTGCTGCTGCCACTTCTGGGCGCGGCCTGCTGCGCCTTGATTGCGGACCGCGCAAGGGCGCGACACACCGCGATCGGCTTCGCAGCCGCCACACTGGTGTGTGCTGTCGGAGAATGGATCGATTTTGCAACCGTGGGTACCTTTGAGGCCCATGACCACTGGGACCTGATTCAGCGTCTGACCGGACGAGACAATATTCTCGTGATCGATGAGCTCAGCGCCCCCCTGCTGGCACTCTCGTCACTGCTTTACCTGCTCACGATTCTGGCAACGCTGCGTACCAAACAGGATCGGTTTTCGATGAGCCTCACGCTGCTTTCCGAAGCCATTGTGCTGGCCACTCTCAGCAGTCACGATCCTCGGATCATGATCGGACTTCTGTCGCTGGCCGTGATCCCACCGTGGATTGAACTGCGCAAACGCCACGCCTCTTCGCGGGTCTTTCTGATTCATATGGGACTGTTCATTCTACTGCTGGTGGCGGGGCGCAGCCTCGTGGAAGAACGCGATGGTCGGGAAATTGCCTCTGGATTGTCCGCCACACTGCTGACAATCGCAGCGCTGTTGCGAGCTGGTGTTGTGCCCCTTCACTGCTGGATGACCGACCTGTTTGAAAAGGCCACATTCGGTACCGCCATGCTGTTTCTGACACCGATGACGGGGGCCTACGCCGTCATGCACCTTGTGTTGCCGGTTGCCCCGGTCTGGGCCCTGCAGAGTATCGCGGTGCTGTCGCTGATCACCTCATGCTATGCCGCCGGAATGGCCACCATTCAGACCGATGCCCGACGTTTCTTCTGCTACCTCCTGCTCAGCCATTCCTCACTCGTACTGTCCGGACTGGAGCTGGTCAATACAATCGGAATGACCGGAGCGCTGTGCGTCTGGATTTCTGTGGGGCTGTCCCTGACCGGGTTTGGACTCACCATTCGGGCCATCGAAGCCCGCATCGGACGCGTCTCACTCGATCGGTACTACGGCATGCATGAACACACGCCCACGCTGGCCGGCCTGTTTCTGCTGACAGGACTGGCCTCCATCGGTTTCCCCGGTACCATCGGATTTGTGGGCATGGAATTGCTCATGGAAGGCTGTGTGGAGGTCTACCCGATCGTGGGTCTGAGCCTTGTCCTGTCATCGGCCATCAACGGAATTTCCATCCTGCGTGCCTGGTTTCGCATTTTCACCGGAGTTCGCTTTGAGGCGGCTGTTTCCCTGAGATCACAACCCGTAGAGCGATTTTCGGTACTGGTCCTGTCACTGCTGATTCTTGGTGGGGGATTCTGGCCGCAACCCGGTGTTTCGTCCCGCTTTCATGCCGCAGAAGAACTGATGCGGCTGCGGCGGGAACGGTTACGCGAGGCCCCGAAACCCACTCCCCCGGAAACTCAGCATCTCCCATTGAAAAAATAATCAACGATCTGTCAGGAAACAGCGCCCGCAGAACCGTTTTCGGTTAATGTGTTCCGTGAACGCTGTAGAACATGATTTTCCGCAGCCGGCAGCCGATCGTCCGCCATTCAACGCAGGATCGCTGCAGAGTTCCGGTTCAGAAGGACCAGCGATGAAACCATCCCGAGAAGTTCCCGTCGGCGATTTACGGGGATTCACCAGGTACATGCGTCATGATCTGATTTCCGGACTACTGGTGTTCCTGATCGCGTTACCGCTTTGCGTGGGTATTTCACTGGCCTCCGGGTTTCCCCCACTCGCCGGAATCTTCACCGCGATCTGCGGCGCGGTCCTCACCGTCTTTTTCAGCAACTCCGAACTGACCATCAAGGGGCCCGCTGCCGGGCTCATCGTGATCGTGGTGGGTTGCATCGAAGACTTCAGCGGCAACGGAATGACCGAAGGCTGGCTCCCAGCCGACCAGAATGCCTATCGCGCCGCCCTGGCAGTGGGCGCCGTCGCTGCCGTTCTGCAGATTCTGTTCGGACTGTTTCGAGCCGGGATTCTTGGTGAATTCTTTCCGGCGACCGTTGTGCACGGCATGCTGGCAGCCATCGGTGTGATCATTATTTCCAAACAGATCCCGGTTGCTGTCGGAGTCATGGATGCGAAAGGCGGACCGCTGGCGTTGCTGCGTCAGATTCCGGACTTCATGGCCCGCGCCAATCCTGCCATCGCCTTTATCGGTGTTCTCAGCCTCGTCATCATGTTTGTGTGGCCAATCATCCGCAATCGTGTCAAAGTGCTGGCCCCCATCCCGGCGCACCTGATCGTCCTGCTGCTGTCAGTACCTCTGGGCATGGCCCTCAATCTCACGACGGATCACGATTACCGCCTGTTTGAGAAAAGCTATTCGCTGAACGATAAGTTCCTCGTCACCATGCCCAAAGAAATCTTCGGGATGTTCCAGGAAATCACCACCCCCGACTTCTCCGTGCTGAATCAGTGGAAAGCCTGGAAGTGGATCATGATGTTCTTCGTGATTGGCAGCCTTGAATCTCTGCTCAGCGCCAAAGCGGTCGATCTCCTCGATCCATGGAAACGCCGCACCGATATGAACCGCGACGTCCTGGCCGTCGGGATTGCCAATCTCGCCGCGGCCATGATTGGCGGACTGCCAATGATTTCCGAAATTGTTCGCAGTCGATCCAATATCGATAACGGTGCCAGAACGCGTTTCGCCAATCTTTGGCATGGCGTGTTTCTGCTGCTGTGCGTCGGACTGATTCCCACAATCCTGCATCGCATCCCGCTTGCGGCACTGGCCGCCATGCTCGTGTACACAGGCACACGACTGGCGCATCCCAATGAGTTCCGCAATGTGTATCGAATCGGTCGGGAACAGCTGGTCATCTTTGTCGTTACCCTGATCGTTGTACTGTCGACAGACCTGCTGATCGGAGTTGCCGCGGGAATCATCCTGAAAATGGTCATTCATCTGGCCAATGGGGTGCCACTGAAATCCTTCTTCAAAGCCTGGGTTGAAGTCGAGGACGTGGACGAAAAAACCAGTCGCATCATCGCTCGGGAATCAGCCGTCTTCAGCAACTGGATTCCCTTCCGCCGACAGATCGAAGACATTGGCCTCATCCAGAAACGCAATCTGATTCTCGACCTCTCAGGCGCTACCATGGTCGACTCCAGCGTGATGGAAAAGCTGGAGGAAATGCAGGG
>JBDKIW010000105.1:0-3036 GCA_039796955.1 Planctomycetota bacterium | reverse complement strand
TGTTGCGTTGGGTGTGGCTTATCGTGCTCGCCGCAAGTCCAGGGCCTGACTCAATCGTATGACGGCGTGACGATTACGCCGGATCGCCGTTGAGTTGGTGTGAAGTTTTGCCCGTGTGATCACAACCCCGGTGTCGAAGGTCTTTCGCTGCCGGGGTTTTTCGTGCGCAACGTCGGGGGTCACCAGAGATTGGCAGTCGAGGCAATCATCTGTCGTCGCGTGGCGACTAATGGGTGACGTCATTGTGTTGCGATTGTCGTGCGAAGCGACGGCAGGTGTCCCGCCAATCAGCGATCACCACAATTCGGATCGCCATTTCGGGCATGTGGCGACGGGAATTCCGGGCAGGGCGAATCGTGTCGCCCCGTTGTGGCTTGAGGGCGATTAACACACTCCATTCCATGGGCTGACGCCCATGGCGACATCCTATCGCCGCTCCGCGGCTGAATCGCAAAACACGCGGCTTTTGGGGCGGAAAACCGAGGACAACGGGCCAATCCACGGCCGTTGGTTGTCGATCCCGATTCGGAGGTTCACGCATGCCGTCGCGTTGCGACTCCGGGGATTCATTCCACCTGTTGACCTCGGATTGGCATCCGAGGCTATTGCATGCCGTCGCGTTGCGACTGAAAGGCGGGCGTCGTCAAGCTGGGGGGATTGCGCAAAAGATCTCCAAATGGGTGGCCCCGCCTCGCCCCGTGCTCGTGCTCGCCGAACCAACAACATTACCTCCGATTTCGTATGCTTCGTGTATTTCGTGGTTCATCAACATCCCCCATTCCATCCGTGGTGATCTGTGTTCATCCGTGGTTGAAAAAACATCCATCGCGATCCAGGATTGCGGCTCAGATGGAACTTCGCCCTCCCAAAAATCCGGTTGATCTGCCCTCTGAGAGTTGCCCCCAATGACCATCTCGCCACGTTGTGCGCGCATCAGACACGCGATCCACACAGAGTGCGCTCCGAAAGTTCAGCACGCACTCTGCGTGACTTGTCCGCCTAAACTTCCGCAGCCGTCGGGATACGGAAACCGTCTCGGTTGGGATCTTTCAGCAGAGCGTTGGCCTCAGCGGCGAATTCGCCCGTATGCTGCTCGGTTTCCGGGTCGAACGACAACCAGGGTCCGACCACGTATTCGGCCCCGTTTTCCGGAATCCCAACACCGTTCTGCATCATTTCGTGCAACTTCAGGAAGTGCTCTGCCGCGTCCTTGTTGTCTCCGAAACTGCCCGCTTTGGCGTTGAAGGGTACTCGTTTGCCAAGTCGCCACGAGTTGTTCATCAGGTGGCCAAGCACACATCCATAGTGTGCGTCATAGACATTGCCGTTGGCCAACTCCGGGCGTCCTTCTCGGCAGGCCTGAATAAAGGCAGCCCAGTTTCCACCAGGAGTCACGCGACCAGGCTCCAGCTGCAGCTTTTCTCCAGTGGTACTTCCGGCCGGATAGTACAGCCCTTTGATGATCCGACCACCGTCCTCAAAGTAGTACTCGTTTTCAACCTGATAAGGATACCCTTCGAAGTTCACATTGCGAACATTGAAGAACACCTGCTGCCCGTTCGCGTATTCGGCAATTCCCATCATTGTGTTGGGCGTTTCGCCCTGATCATTCCATTTGAATCGCCCGCCAATCGCCATCGCTCGGACAGGATGCGTCAGCTCCCGGTCCAGCGCCCAGCGGGCGATATCCAGCTGATGAGTCCCCTGGTTGTTCAGGTCACCATTGCCGGTTTTCCAGAACCAGTGCCAGTTGTAGTGAACGAGGTTGCCGTGAAACTGATCGATCACTGCGGGACCGCGCCAGAGGTTCCAGTCAAGATTCGCAGGAGGCTCAGACACCGGTTTGAAACCAATGCTGTTGCGTGGTTTGCAGCAGTAGCCGTAGGAGATTTTCAGCTTGCCAAACTTCCCGGCCTGAATGGCTTCGTGCAGCCCGGCAATCTCAGCACTGCTGCGACTCTGGGTGCCATGCTGAATCACGACACCATATTTCTTCTGCGCCTCCACACAGATGCGGCCCTCTGCCACATCATGGCTCATGGGCTTTTCCACATACACATGCTTTCCAGCCTGAGCTGCCCAGATCGTCATCAGCGAATGCCAGTGATTGGGTGTGGCGACGGAAATGGCATCCAGGGACTTGTCGTCCAGCGCTTCCCGAACATCCGCCACGCCTTTCGCGACGAACTTGTCTTTGAGCTTGCCCTGCATCGCATTGATGGCGGACGCCAGAACTTTCTGATCCGGATCAATCATCCAGGCTATTTCGACATTCGGCTGATCCAGCCAGCCACTCAGGTGACTTTGCCCGCGCCCATTGAGGCCCGCAACGGCGATCCGCACCCGGTCATTGGCCCCGCGAATCTTTCCCGAAGCTCGGGTGCCCATCAGGATTAAGCCCGCTCCCGTTCCTGCCTTCAGAAACCCGCGACGATTGATTGCAGCCATTGTTGTGTCCCCCAACCTACTTCTGCCTGATGTTCACAGCCCGCTACCAGCCCGTTGCCACAGCGTTCAGCCACACTCGCGTTCGGCACTGGCCTGCACCCGTGCCCTGCAGAAAGTCTCCAGGGCGAATGCCTTTTTCACAACCCAGAACCCGGGAAACGGGGCGGAAGTTGACGAATCAGCCCCCAACAGCCTCCGTTCACATTGACGCCCCCGGAGCCAGCCACGATGGAAAATGTCAAGCAAATTTCCTCAGTGATTGGGGGAATTCCAGAAACAGGGACCACAAAATCCGCTGCACACGGTCTCCCGTTTTCCCTGAATTCGGTCACTTTCACCAGGGGTTCAGATGTTCAGGTTCGGTGAATCTGGAAAATCCCACTCAAACCGGCCACAGCCGGCTGTTTTGACTCCCGAATCTCGAGGATTTATTTGCCCCGGGAGTACCTTCTGCGGTATCCTCGGTGGTTCAGACTCTGCGCAGAACTCACAGGAGCATACTGGTGAAGATTACGATGATTGGGACCGGGTACGTCGGTCTGGTAACAGGAACCTGCTTCGCCGAAAGTGGCAATGACGTTACCTGCC
>JBDKIW010000104.1:0-10746 GCA_039796955.1 Planctomycetota bacterium | reverse complement strand
TCGCTAGTCTGTCTGCTGACTTTGCGGTGGAAACGACAGGCACGTCTCCGAATCAGGAAATCCTGTTCGCTGCTGACAACGTGTCGACCTTCGTGGGTGATACGAAGGGCACAGCGACCTCTGCAGATGACATCGGAGTTCGTTTCAGTGGCGGATCCTTGTTGGGCTACATCGCACCTGACAGCACGTATGCCTTCGATGCGAGCGGTTCAGCCTCACTTGTGGGTGTCAGTGATCTGACGCTGACCGGTACGCTGTCGGCGCAGAAGAACACGACAGGTGCTAACGTCAATAAATCGATCAGCGTGGCTGGCATATCCCGCACACTCAATGTTGCAGCGGGCGTATCTCGCGTGGGCGGCAGTGTGACGCTGATCACTCCTGTTGCCAATCTTTCTGCTGACTTTGCTGTGGAAACGACAGGCACATCTCCGAATCAGGAAATCCTGTTCGCTGCTGAGAACGTGTCGACCTTCGTGGGTGACACGAAAGGCACAGCATCCACGGCGGATGACATCGGAGTTCGTTTCAGTGGCGGATCTCTGGTGGGCTACATCGCACCTGACAGCACGTACGCATTTAATGCGAGCGGTTCAGCCTCACTGGTTGGTGTCAGCGATTTGACGTTGACCGGCACGCTGTCGGCACAGAAGAACACGACAGGTGATAACGTCAACAAGTCGATCACGGTCGCAGGCACATCGCGTACACTCAATGTTGCTGCGGGTGCATCTCGCGTGGGCGGCAGTGTCACGCTGATCACTCCGGTTGCCAATCTGTCGGCTGACTTTGCGGTGGAAACGACGGGGGCGTCCCCGAATCAGGAAATCCTGTTCGCCGCTGACAACGTGTCGACCTTCGTGGGCGACACGAAGGGCACAGCGGCCACGGGTGATGACATCGGTGTACGTTTCAGTGGCGGATCGCTTGTTGGCTATATCGCTCCTGACAGCACGTATGCCTTCGATGCGAGCGGAACAGCTTCACTTGTGGGTGTCAGTGATCTGACGCTGACCGGTACGCTGTCGGCGCAGAAGAACACAACAGGCGCTAACGTCAATAAGTCGATCACTGTGGCGGGCATTCCTCGCACACTCAATGTTGCGGCGGGCGCATCCCGCGTGGGCGGCAGTATCACGCTGATCACTCCTGTCGCTAGTCTGTCTGCTGACTTTGCGGTGGAAACGACAGGCACGTCTCCGAATCAGGAAATCCTGTTCGCTGCTGACAACGTGTCGACCTTCGTGGGTGACACGAAAGGCACAGCGGCCACGGGTGATGACATCGGTGTACGTTTCAGTGGCGGATCGCTTGTAGGCTATATCGCTCCCGACAGCACGTACGCCTTCGATGCGAGCGGAACCGCCGAATTGCTGGGGATCAGCGGATTGACCCTTGAGGGCACACTTTTGGCTCGCAAAAACACGACCGGTGCGGCTATTTCGCGATCCATTTCTGTTGCCGGGTTCGCGCGGCACCTGTCCGTCCCTGCGGGGGCTTCTTCGGTTTCCGGCACTCTGACGATTGGCACCGGCATCGCGGACTTCTCGGGCGATTTCCTGATCGAGTCTCGCGGCACCTCGCCGGATCGTACACTGATCTTCGGTGCTTCCGGTATGGAGGCGTTTATTGGCAGCAGTGATGGCCCGGGAGCCGCAGATGACGTGGGACTTCAGGTCACGAACACGGCCCTGATCGTACTCGTCACGTCTGAGGGCGACTATGCTGTAGATGCATCTGGTTCTGTGAATGTGGTTGGGGTCACAAACCTCAGGATTTCCGGAGATTTGCGTTTTGAGAGGAACACGACCGGACAGACAATTCAGCAATCGGTGACAATTGGCACTGTCACTCGAACGATCAGTCAGGCGACGGATCTCTCTCGCCGCAGCGGGTCACTCAATGTGAGCGCGGGCGGCTTTGTAGACTTCTCTGGTGACTTCTCAATTGCTGATACAGCGGATGGAAATGGACTGCTGTTTGGTGCGGCAAACATTGATGTGTTTCTGGGACGCGGAGCAGAGACCACTGACACAGCTGATGATCTTGGGTTGTCTATCACTGACGCCAATCTTGGTCTGTTGCTTTACACGAAGACGGCATCGAAGGGCAAATATGCCTTGTCTGCCGCTGGCGATGCGGCGCTGGTGGGCCTGCCGGGGCTGAGTATGACCGCCACCAGCATGGTTGCGAGTCAGAACACAACGGGGCGGAGCGTTAGCGAGACGGTCAACGTTAATGGTACCCCCGTTGTGCTTGACTTTCCTGATGCTGCGGACGTTCAGGAGTTTCGTGGTGAAGTCCGTATTTCGGCAGCGGATGTGTTTGAGATTGCGGGTGAGATATCTGCCACACGCACGCTGTCCGGCAACGTGGTTCTGAACGTGCCGACACTTTCACTCAAAGTGAACCAGGGGGTTGATGAGGTCTTTAGTGTGCATGGTTCGGCGCGCTTCCTGATTTCTCCGGAAGATGGCTTCCGGGTCGTCGACCTCGGACTGGAGACTCTGGACTTTTATACCCTTTCGCTTCCTATCAGCACGGGAGAAATGCCTGACCTTTCCAGTCCAGTCGAGGGAAACGGCTCAGGCAGCTTTGGCGGCAGCTGGGGAGCTGGCGTCGACAGTACAAAAGCCGGGGTGGCCACTACCAGCATCCTCGGGGGCGGTACCGAGGCTTCCATTCTGAATCGTCAGGGGTATATCGATATCACGTACTATTCCCCGGGTAGTCGGCCGATCGACTCGGCCACTATTCTTGACGCAGCCCCGGAATTCACCATTTCCGGGACGGCGGTGGGTGACGCTGTCTACGACCGTGTCGAAAAGCTTTCGGAGACTCGCTACCGGTATTACTTCAAGGATTCCAACAAATCCAATACGACACCAGCCTTCAACTCCGGTAATCTGCAGTTGCAGTTTGTTTCGGGGGGCTGGTTGACCACGGACGGGCTTGCAGCCCCTGCAGCGAGTCTGTCAGCGACAGTCCGGAGCGGAGCGGGAACTGGTGGTGGAACGTCCATCGCAAAACGCGGACCACTGACAATTTCGGGTCCTGAAATCAGTATTGAAGATCTTCAGTTTAAGCTGAAACCGGCAGCGGGAGGCGGCCTGCCGGATACGGCCAGCGTCGTTGTGACCATTGGCATTAGCGCGGCGAGCGGAGCATTGAATTTTGGCACTCAGGAACAGCGAACGAAGTCGGGGGTGTCCCTCGATCTGACCGACATTCTGGCCACGTTTGACGTCGGAGTGGATCTGAACATTCCCGCGATTCTGGGTATGAGCGATGGTCCGAAAATCAAAGACGGCGGTCTGACCGGCAAATTCAATCTTGACGTCGGCAGCATGAAACTGACGGTGCCGCAGTTGGTGACCGTCGAGGCCACCGGAATCAAAGTTTCGATGGATCCTCAGATCGACAAAAATGGAGACGGTACCGAATCACAGGCCGAGAAGGACGATTTCTCGAAGCGACAGATCCTTTCGGTGGAAACCGCCAGCGTAACCATTCCCAAACTGAGTATCTCCGGAGCAATCCAGAATCTGATTGTTCGGAACGATGGATTTCAGCTGGGTGACGCGAGCATTACGAGGACTGGTACGACCACCCTTGGCAGTCTTCTGCAGATGAACAACGTCACGGTTGGGATCACCGATTTCGGTGCAACATTCGGCGGCTCCGTAGTTTTTGATGGCGAATTGTATTTTGCCACCAGTGACGCTTCTATTTTCCCTGGCAAGGCTTATTCCGCGACGATAGAGGACAACGCCGACCCAGGCCTTGAGGCTTTCCGGGCAACACCGAAGTTTGAGGCGGGTGAGTTTAAGGGATTTGAATTCACGGCGGATAAATTCAGGATCAAGTTCAATAAATTCCTAACGGTCACAGCAGAGAAGATCAACGTCAACACCGATGCCTCAGACACCGAAGAAGTGGTCTCCTTCACTTCCGTAACGGCTGCCCTAAAAGTCGCAAGTCTTAACGTCGGTGGTGAAATGCGCAACTTCGCCATCCTTGGTGATGGCAAGTTCGTCACCAAAGAGGGCTTCGGTGTCTTCATGAGCCTTGATTCTGCGGATCCCGCTGCATTCAAGTGGCCGTCATGGCTGCCAATCAAGCTAACGAAGTTTGGCATACTCTGGGACGATATCGAAGCGAAACCGGAAATCTTCAAGCTGAGCTTGTCCGCCTCCGTCAGCAAGCTCTTCAATCTGCCACTCGATGTCACGGGTGCAGTCAGCGACCTTATTCTCGACCCCACCCTGCTGGCTGACGGCAAGTTTCCCATCACAGACATCGGTGGACTTGCCATCTCGATCAGCGGGGATTTGTTTGGTGGCCGCGTCACAGGAGGACTGATGGGCGGTATCCTGAAAATCGACAGTGCAGGAAATCGCATTCCCGCTGGTTCAAGCACGCCAGTCGCCGATCGTATTCTGTTTATTGGGTTAGAAGGAGGTTTCGAACTGTCTGGCATTGGTGGTCTCACCATCAAACTGGCCTTCTCCGAGTTGGGCCCGCTGAGCGTCATGATCACCGGAACCTCGCCTGAAGGAGTAGTGCTCAACGGGGCAACCGGATTGACGATCAAGGGTTTCACTGCAGGCGTTGAATTCTTTAAAACCCTGCCGGCCATCAGCGAACCGGAGGAACTCCGAGGCTCAGCATTTAACATCAACAAGGTCGTTGATGCCGGAACGTGGCTGACCTCTACTGAAGATCAGGTTGTAAAGCAGTACAAGGAAATTAAGCAGAACCCCAATCGTGCCGGGTTCCTCGCCGCATTCACATCCCCAATGCTGATCACCGGTCAGGGAGACCTGTTCTTTAAAGTTGCAGAAAAGGCAAATAAGGGGCAGGTCATTTTTAAGCTTGACACTCAGGGGCGATTCATGGCGGGTGGCAAGCGAATCTTTTTCGACGGACTGCTGACCGCTTCGGGGAAAGTCTACGCGGATCTTTCGCAGGTTGCGCAAGGCAACGCAAAGATCATGATGCTGATTGACGCGCCCGAAGAGTTCCGCATGCTCACTATCAAGGGCAAAATTGAAACGAAATTCCTCAGAGCTGATGGTTCCGAAGTGCAGAACGATACCGGCGACGTGGAGGTTGACTCAACTAAGCCTGTCGGAGCGTCGATCTTCCCGGCCGCTGGAGGTGAGGTTGGTATTGAACAGTGGAAGGCCAACCCGTGGATTGACATTACCTTCGCCGCACCGGCCAACAAAACACTCGACATTGCCACCATCCTTGACGTAGCGGCAGAAATCGACCTGATCGCACCCGATGGTTCGAGGGTGACAGTTTCAGCAACGCCCACCCAGCCTGAGGGGTTCAATCAGGTCAATAAATTCCGGTACGCCCTGCCCACAGGATTCACTCCTGAACCTGGGGAGTATCAGGTCAAGTTCCTTGCCGAAACGTTCGCAGATAAGACGCCAACCACAAATCTGCTGCGAACGGACAAATTTATTGTGACAACTCCGAAAGCTGTTTTTGCGGCCCCTGCGGGTGATGGCAGCATCGACCGAGTTGCACTGAACGCTGACAAAACGCTGACCGTCTACTTCAACCCCGTCGGTGGTGGCACCATTGACTCAGCCACTATCCTTGACGCAGACCCCGAATTTACACTGACGGGCGATGCGGCCGAGGGGATCGTCCTTGGAGTCCCCACGAAGTCTGGCGATAACGACTACGAATACCGGTACCCATTCACTGGCGACTTTGGTCGCGGACAGGTTGAATTTGCTTTTATCGCGGGTTCCTTCGCCGACGAAAAGCAGAATCTGAACCTCGCAGGCACTGGTTCATTCACAGTCATCGGAGCCGTCGGCGCACTGGCTGGACCATCTCAGGACGTCAAAGATCTTAACGCCCGGGGATATCTAAATTTTGAATTCAGCCCGACGCTCAATGCGACCATCGATGAAGCGTCCATTGCAGATACCGACCCCGAATTCACTCTGATCGGGTCCGCTGCCTCCGCAGTCACCATCAACGGAGACCCCGTCAAACAGGAAGACGGAACGTGGAGATATTTTTTCACCGGTCAGTTCACCACAGGTTCTGTACAGGTCCTGTTCAACGAAGGCTCATTCACGGACTCGGCAGGAAATCAGAATCTTGGAAGTTCAGTCCAGCTGAGAGTTGAGGGAGCGACAGCAATCCCGTTGTTCCCGGCGAACGCGACGCCCGCCAGCCTCGAACTTCTGAACGACAGAAAGTGGTTTGAGATTCAGTTCAAGGCGGCCTCAGGAAACACAATCGATGACGCCACGGTTCTTGACGCTGGCAATGAGTTCTCGCTCAGCGGCAAGGGAGTCGGTACGGCGGTTGTCACCTCCATCGAAAAGGTTGGTACCGACATATTCCGTTATCACTTCACCGGCGAATTCAAGTCGGGTGCGGTGACTGTCACATTCCCGGCAGGCGCCTTTGGGGATAGTGGCAATTTGAAGAATATCACCACAATTCGAACATGGCAGCTCGACCAACTCACCGGTGCGCTGGCCAGCCCCAGAGAGAATGAAGCCGTTTCGGCCACTGTGCTGGCTACGAAGAGCAGTATCGACGTGAAACTACCGGGCCGATTCTCCTCGAATGTACTCGCCAGCAGCGTGACTGATGGTGATGCCGAAATCCAACTGGTCACGAAGGATTCATCCGGAGCTTACGTCCCGATTCCGGGCGTCGCCATTGACGGGATCGCGGAGGCCGTCTCGGGAAGCGATGACACCTGGCGATTCCGCTACTCGGGAACACTACCTGACTCGGCACTTATCTATGTGAAGTTCGTTGAAGCATCATGGATCGATGAAGCTGGAAATCCCTCTGCCGAATCCGTGACATCATTCCGCACGTTTCGCTCAGCCGACACATTTGAACTGACCGTCAACGGCTCGCTCGAGTTGCGACTGCCATTCGTCGGTGATGATGACACTGTGATCTTTGGTGTTTATGGCTATGCCACACTACGTGCCCAGACTGGGCGAGCCGTGCTGGATTTCGGTGGCCATGCAGAGATGATTTACCTCGGGAGCATCGCAGCAACTGCCGGTCGAATTGTCTTCAATACTACCGCTGATGGAACCGCGGAGTTCTGGGGCGTCGCCACTCTGCAGACCAACTTTGAAAAACTGCAGCCACTTGGCGTCAAAGCGGACCTCGAGGCGACACTGCAGTTCAACACCAGTAAAGACGCAAAGAATGAGACCATCACGCTGAAAGGGCAGGGCGCTGGTGGTGATGACCTGACAAGGACCTACCAACTGCAGAGGGAAATGTTCCGTATCGAGGCTGGCGGTATCCTCGCACTTCATGTGCCGACGTTCGAAGTGGGACCTCCAACCGGTATGCAGTTGGCCCGAGCCAGCGGGGCGTTCAGTATCGAAGTCAGTTCGCTGGGACTGAAAGCCTTTCTCAAAGCTGATCTGGAAATCGGGCCTGCGGATGCCCGACTGCTGGACTTCGACGCACTTGGCGTGCTCAGTATCACCGATGCCGGACTAGCTCTTGATATCCAGCTCAAAAACTCACAGGGACTTCCGGGTCCCCTGGCCGAGTTTTTCAGTTTCACTGTTGGCGGTCGCCTGACGCTCAATACCACCGGTGAGTCGCAGGAGGTTCCAATCTCGCCAAATCTGCTGGAATACATTCCGGATGATTTCAAGGCGCAGTTGCCACCTTCAACCGGAAATCCCGACGGCAAGAGTCTGATCGTACCTGCCGGTCCGCCGCAGCGAGATGGCAGTGAAGGCGCCGCGGGAGCCTACCTGGTCGCCGAGCTGGAGGGCAATTTGAAGCTTGCCTCTGTTTTCGAACTCGATGGCTATCTTCGCTTTGAAGTCAGTACCAGCCAGGTTCGGCTGGATATCGATGCCTTGTTGTCCGTTGGTCCGATTGGTGGCGTCGCCGCCAATGGCACCCTGATCATCGACTCATCAGGGGTTGTCGGCTCCCTGCAGATCGTGGCCATGATGGAAATCGGTCCCGCGAGTCTGGAGGCCGCTGCACAGCTCGAAATCAATACTCGTTCAACCGCCGCCTCCGTCACACGTTACAAATACGACTTTACCCAGAACAAGGTGTCCACGGAAAAGGAAACAGCGTCCATTGCGCCACGCACATTCCGCATTTTCGCGGCTGGCAACGCGGAAATCAGCAATGTGGTGCGAATTTCGGGGATGTTCGAGTTCAATGCCCAGATGACCCCCTCAGGGCCCAGCCTGCTCGCCTACGTCAATGCGTCCGCTTACGTCGGACCGTTCGACGTCGACCTGTTGAAACTGGACATCACAGGACTGCTCTACTGGCATGGAACTGAATTCGCCATGCGAGTTGACGCAACGGTGGCGATGGCCGTCCCGGGGATTTCACTCGATGTCAATCTCGATCTCGCGATGAACACCTCGGGGCAGGACATCACCTACGTTGTCCCGGACTCCATGCGGGCTCTGACCGACCGCACGTCATTTACCGTTCCCGCGGGTCCGCCCAAACTGGGCGGTGGCTATGGCCCCGCCGGCACTTACGTGGTTGCGATGGGGGCGGGAACGCTTGATCTGCTCAACCTCGTGCAGATCAATGGTGAATTCCGCTTCGAAATCTCCAGCACCAAAGTGGATCTGTTTGTCGGTGCCACAATCGATCTGGGCCCATTTGGTGATGCCGGAATTTCCGGGAATATGCAGTTTGGTGCAGAAGGTGCCGCGGGTGCCTTCAGTATCGCGATTGAATCAGGACTCGATGGAGCGGGTCTCAAGCTTCAGGGCCAGTTCCAGTTCGAGTTCAATACCGGTTCAGCACCGGCCACCGTCCGCACCATCGACGTCGATAAAGCTACCGGCGAAGTCAAAGGCTTCAAGGACGTTGAGTTGCCTGGTCAGTCCGTACACCTGGTGCTGGGTGGCCAGGTACTGATCGCCAACGTGTTTGAAGTCAAGGGGCGCGTCGAGCTGGCATGGGTTGATGGCGGCTTTGACATGGACTTCTTCGGCGTACTGGACCTTGCAGGGTTCAATGCGCTTACTGTGGAAGGCGGTGCGCAGATCCGCGACGGACACTTCGCCTGCTACACTGATATCGGCGCAGGAAATATCTCTATTCCGATGGTCACAATTCAGGGCAATTTCGAACTGGAAGTTAACACCAGTGAAGCTCCGGTCACCATTGGTGACCGCACGATTGCACCAGCTACCTGCCAGATTCTGATCGGTGCCACGATCAGGATTCTTGGGTTTGAATTGAGTGGCGACGTCATTCTGGGCGTTGAAGACGGCGTTTTCGGAATTGAGCTGAAGGATCTGAAACTCAACTTCTTCAACTTCATCGACGTCAACATTAACGGCTACGTCAAATCCAATGGTGACTTCCTGTTCGAGGGATCGATCGACATCGACATCCCCATGGGGCCGTTCAAGCTCTACGGAGGAGTCGGCGTTAAAATCACAAACGATTCGTTCAAAGGCTGGATTTACGGTGGCGTCGATTTCGCGATGGATTTCGGATTATTCGAGATTCAGTTCACCCTGGCTTCACTCCGCGCTAATTTCGAAATCACTCAAACCAGCGCAGCCGCCGAACTGGAAGTTACCGTGCTGGGCTTCACCGCTGGCGGCAGCATTGCCTGGAGCTGGGGACCTCCACCTAAAATTGCTCGCAAAGACGGCAGCACTCTGCTGCTGAACGTAGGTCCCGACGGCTACCTCCGCGGTGAAGATTACACAGACATCACCAACGAATCCTACAACATTAAGCCGGGCAAAAATCCGGGTGAAGTCATCGTCTCATCGATGGGTGTTGACGAGACCTACACCGGGATCACGAGTGTCAGCGTCCCTGATTTCGGAGGTGGCAAAGACTTCCTCTACGTCGATCCCGAAGTGGAAATGGACATGGTGGTTCATGGCGGTGCGGACGCTGATACTCTGTATCTGACGGGGCAGGGCAATGTCAAAGCCTTTGGTGAAGCCGGAAATGACAAAATCTACGGTGGAGCGGGCGATGATGAGATTGACGGCGGAGCCGGAGATAACCTGCTTTATGGCATGGAGGGCAGCGACATCCTGATCGGGCTTGGCGGGGATGACTACATCGAAGGCGGAGCAGGTAACGACCGCATTCTGGCCGGGGCCGGGGATAACGAAATTTACGGCGGCGAACCCGACGAAACTTTTGACGAAGACGATAACGATCAGATCATCGCCGGCAATGGGAACAGCGTGATCTATGGCGGCAGCGGAGACGATGAAATTACAGTCGGCTCTGGCAGCAGTGTCATTTATGGTGGTGCAGGCGACGACACGATTACGGCGACCTCGGAAACCGGAACGACAAAGATCTTCGGCGACGACGGCAATGACACGATTGACGTTGGGATCGGCAACGACCAGATTGACGCAGGTGGCGGAGATGACGTGATTAATTCCATCGGCGGCAACGATCAGATTAACGCCGGCGATGGTGACGACACAGTCACAATTATTTTGCAGACTGATGGAGCTCGGTTGCAAGTGTATGGCGGTGGCGGCACGGACAGCCTGGACCTGACCGGGCCGTCCAATGGGCAGCCCCTGGTGATGGGTGAGCACACATTTACTGGTAGTGTCCTGTCACTGGAATTTGATAACGATATCGACGTTATCCGCTTTACGGACACGTCAGCCAGCACAATTCTGAATACGGCTACTCTGTCCTCAATGAACTACGGCAGCATCGACTTCTCGGTGACCGGAAACAGTG
>JBDKIW010000103.1:0-10569 GCA_039796955.1 Planctomycetota bacterium | reverse complement strand
TGTCTGCAGGGCCTCGTTTTGCCGCAAATTGATCAGGGGCGTTTGTCCTTGTTAGGAATTGGTTATGAGTGCAGGTTCCCCAAAAACTTCTCGCTTCGGGATCCAGGCGGTTTTCCTGGTCTTGTTTGCGGTGCTGTGCGGAATCGCAGGAACCGGGATGCGGCTTTGGCGACAGACTCCCCCTGCGGTGGAAGTAGCGGCCGCACCGCCGGTTCAGTTGCGTATGATTCTCGCCGCAGCCGACTTACTGCCGGGCAGGGAGATCAAAGCATCAGACTTTTACACATCGATGGTGGGCAAAGACGAGTACCGAGCGATTCTGAAGGACACTGCTGCTTTTGGCGATGGCAAGCAGTTAATAGGTCGTATTATCCGAACTAAAGTGGAAATGAATCAGCCTTTTCCTCTGAATTGCGTGTTTCCGGAAGGAACGGGTCCTACTCCTGCGGATCTTTTGTCGGATGGTATGCGTGCGATTACGGTAAGGATGAGTCTGGTGGGGGGCATCCGGGGATTTGTGACTCCCGAGTCGTGGGTCGATGTTTTGTTCCGCCGATCAGACAAACAACTTGCCCCCGATTCAACGGCCGCTGCACGAACCCATACAGTGTTTCCTGGTGTCCGAGTGCTCGCGATTCAGGATTCGCTCTACCCTGAGACTGTGCTGACGAAGGACAGCCGCGGCTCAGTGGCTCAGGAGTTTGAAGTCACTCTCGAGTTGACTCCGCAACAGTGCGAAGTACTGAAGTCCGTTGAAAACCGGGGCGATTTAACGCTGAATATGCTCCCGAAGGAAGAGGGGCGAACGAATGCCGGAGCGGTTCCTTCCCCCGAGACAATGAAACTGTTACTGGGTGTCGAAGAGCCGAAGCCCGTGGTTGTGGCTCCCATCGTTCCGTCCGTTCGTGTTGTGCGTGGCGGGGCTCAGTCCAGCGTGGTGGTTGATCATCCGTATGATCTGGTGATTGACCGTCACTTGTACCCAGCGACTACCAAGCCCGGCAGTGATAGCTCCAATTCCGTTCCTGCTCCCGATTCAATGCCCGGGGCAGCATGGCCTCAGGCGATTCCGCCCGCCGCGGCGAATGGAGTTCAGGGCGAATCGGAAGAAGGTGCTGCTTCTACTGGTGACAGTGCTTCAGGACCTCAGGGTTCTCAGCCGCCAACTCCGCAACCCGCGAGAGGTTCTCGTGCCATTCTGGACACGACTTTCGCACAGCATTCCACCACCATCAGATACCCGGGCAGAGAACGTAGCGAAGTTGCGCCAGCACAGTCAGTGACTCGGTATCGATCAACGGCATCGAAATCCCAGCCGCAGCAGACTTCTCGCTCCGTGCTCCGCGTGAGCAGTTCGGTGTACGAACCCTCAAGAGTAACCGGGGCTACGCCGGCCCTGCAGCAGTCGAGAGGCATGACGGTACTCGAGTCACCCCGGGCAAGATCAGCGACTGTAATGTATGGCGGCGCCCCGCGAGGGTTTGGCCGTCCGTCCGGCGCCACGGCAACACGGAGTTTGACAGCGTTGAACGCAGGGAGTACTCGCACGAGTGAACTCCGTCGGTCTGCCGTGGAGTATCGGCATTATGCTGCAGCACCGTCACATGGCAGCGGTACGCGGGTAATTTCTCGTCCTGTTCAGCGTCCGAGTCAACGCACTGTGGTTGTATCCGGTGGCAGTTTGCGACGGTCAACGCATTCTGGTCTGATCGAACTGGGGTCCGGTGCGACGGACGCAGCCGAGAGCTCTCTGGCTTATGTCGCCGCCACACAGAAAGCCGCTTTGCCTGAATTAAAGATCGGAAGGCGCTGAGCAGGCAATGCCCAGCCACGACTCTCACGCAACCTTTGCCAATTTCAAAAACCGAGCGAGTCGGACTGAATCGTGTCACGGCAGCCTGCAGAATATTGTGACAGTTGTCGGGCGTTACACGGGCGTCGACTGCTGATGGGGTGATCGAAGTGATGGATTGCCTCACTTCAAAGAATTCATTTGCTTGTCATGGGGGGGCAGACTGGGAGTACCCATTTCTTCGCCTGACCACATTTTGAATGCGCCAGGCACTTGATGATTCTCTGCCTGATGCAGTGATGGGCGGCCGTGCTGGTCAAACGTGGTTAGTATCGGGACTGGGGGAAATGTTCTTTGTCAGGGCTGATTCCCAAAACAGGCATCGGTACTGCAGCGGAGCATCGCCGATCTGATTGCGGCACAGTCTCCGCAACATTCAACGACAGCCGCCTGGACCTGCTGGAAGTTTCCGGCTGTGCTTTTGATCTATCGGTACTTGCCGGGGCTGAAGCGAATGCGACCATCGTTCCGTGGTTGAGTTAAGAACCATCGACTTCGGAATTTCACCAGGTTCCGCCTGGATTTTTCGTGTGTCCGCGTCGTTGGTGACCTATGCTCTGAAATGGAGCGGTATGGAAAACAGGTACAGGGATGTCGGCAATCAGTGGCAAAAGTTGCGTGCACTCGGGATTGTTGCTGCTGCAAACACCCCTGAAAGCGATATATGTTCGGTCTGGTAAAAAAAAGATCTGCAGTCAGTGCCCTGCCCCTGTCGGAAGCGGTTGTGGGGTCTGCCGATTCCCCAGTGTCCTCATCAACTTCTGAGGAAACCGTATCTGCGGGAATTGTGTCGACTGAATCGGCAGCGGAAGTCGGTCCTGAGGTGCCGTGGTCGGCCCATTCAGAGAAGGCACAGGAAATTGCCTTCCAGAAGCGAAAGATGCTGCTCCATGAATCTCTGGTGGAGGCGTTGAATCTGAAGTTTGCCGCGGGCGTTGATGGTGCAGCGGCCAGAAGAATGTTCAGGAACGCGGTTTCCAGTGTTGTCGAACGCGACGCGGCAAGTGAATCACCGTCCTACCGGGGACGACTTGTGCAGGAGCTGATCGACGAGGCTGAGGGACTGGGGCCTCTGGAGTGCCTGATGCAGGACCAGGCGATCACAGACGTACTTGTCAACCACCCCCATGAAGTGTTTGTTGAACGCAATGGTGTGCTGGTCAAGACACCAGTGGTTTTCGCTGACGGCTCACATCTGCTGCGTGTTGTGCAGCGGCTGACGGCAAAGGTGGGGCGGCGGATCGACGAAAGCAACCCGATGGTGGACGCACGTCTGCCCGATGGTTCTCGTCTGAATGTGACGATCCCTCCACTTGCGATTGATGGAGCAACGGTTTCGATTCGGCGTTTCCCCAAAGATCCGCTCACCGTTGAAAGACTTGTGCAGAACGCGAGTCTGTCATCGGGTATGGCGCGGTTTCTTCAGGCGGCGGTGTCCTGTCGTCAGAGTCTGCTGATTTCCGGAGGGACTGGTACCGGCAAGACAACGCTGCTGAATGCATTGGCACAATTTGTGCCGGACGATGAGCGCATCGTCACGGTTGAGGACTCGGCAGAGTTACGCCTGTGTCATCCCCACGTGGTCCGTATGGAAAGTCGAATGCCCAACACCGAAGGGTTGGGCAGTGTGACGTTGCGTGATCTGGTCAGAAATGCCCTTCGAATGCGTCCGGATCGACTTCTGGTTGGTGAGGTTCGAGGTGCAGAGGCCATTGACATGCTGCAGGCTATGAATACCGGGCATGAGGGCTCGTTTACCACGATACACGCTAATGACGCGAAAGAGTCACTGACTCGGCTGGAGATGATGATTGCGATGGGAGGATTTGACCTGCCATTGCCGGTGATTCGTTCCTACATCGCGGCGGGAATCCGTTTGATCGTCCATTTGGCTCGATGGAAAGGTGGAGCCAGACGGATCGTGCGTGTATCGGAGGTTTCTGGTGTGAAGGATGGGGAGATCGTTCTGAATGACATCTTCCGATATCAACCTTCGGCTGCCGGTGGCGTGGAAGGAGCGATGTCATTTCAGGCAACTGGTTATGTTCCGCAGTGTCTCGAGCGTTTGAAGAGTGGTGGATTCGATCTTGTTGAAGAGGATTTTCGTCCGGAATTCTAGGAGGTGACATTCTCGGGGAGCCGGACGTTTCCCAGCGATCACCCTGTTTGAGTTTGTGTATTACCAGGACTCTTTTGAAAAGTTGATGACGTAATGGAGTGGGCGTTCCTGATCATCGCTGGCTTTCTGACCACACTGGCTTTGGCGCGTGTTGGCTGGAGTTTGCTGCGCCCTGACCAGCAAGCGTCTGTACCACTGTTCGAGCAGGAAACCGGTTTTTTTGCAGCCCCGGAGGAATCTGGCCTGGATGCCAGAGTGTCTCGGTTTTTACGCGAGGCAGAATTGGACTGGACACCCAGTGGGCTACTCGGCTGGATAGGTGCGATACTGGCGGCGGTCTATCTGGCGGGTGCGGCATTTGAGCTCCATGGTGGCTGGTTGATGTTTGGTGTCGTCATTGTCCTGATCATTGCCATCGCGATTCTGGTGATGCGACGCAACAGACGTCTCAACACCCTGCGAAACCAGTTGCCTGACGTTGTATCACTGATTGCCAGATCCTCGCGTGCGGGGCTGGCCATTGAAGAGGCCTTTGTGCTTTGCGAAAAGATGGCGCGAGGCCGCCTGCAGTCAGAATTGCAGCACTGTCGGAACCAACTCTCACTGGGGCGTTCATTACCAGGCACGATGGAGTCACTCGCGAGCCGAGTGCAGTTGCCTGAACTCGGGCTCTTATCAACATTGCTGTCAGTACACCGACAGACGGGTGGGGGATTGGCGGATTCTCTGGATCGCCTCAGTGTGCTGCTCAGAGATCGAATTCAGTTTCGAAATCAGATGTCAGCCGCCAGTAGTGGAGGTCGCTTATCGGCGACGTTGATTGCACCGGCAGCACCCCTGCTGTTTGCGACGTTGCTGGTGCTTAGCCCCGAGCATGTTGAAGTGTTTTTCACCACAGGACTGGGACGGATTTTCTTTGTCCTCGGCATCCTCCTGAATCTGATCGGTATTGCATGGATTGTGACTCTGATCAGGATGCCACGCTAGGAGATCCCTCGGATGAATCAGTCGCTGATTTCGTTTATCGCACTGTCGCTGCTTGCGGCGATGGTGTATCTGCTGGGACTTGGCCTGCTCAACTGTCGGCGTCTGATCCGCGGTGATTGGGCAGACGAAAATGTGCGCGCCACTGAGGAACGAAGTTTTCCGCAGTGGATGCACTGGCTGGCGTCCTCGGTTCCACAGTTGCAGATCGAACTGAACCGTCTTCGTCGTGACATCAGCCGCGCTGGAATCTACGCCCCGGATGCTCTGGAGAGGCTGTTGGCCATTCGTAACGGACTTGTCTGGTGCAGCTTGTTCAGTATTCCGCTCGTCCTGATCCTCGTGTCGTCCGGAGCCTTGACTGTCATTGGCCTTGGTGTTCTTGTTGCTGCTGTTTTTTACTCACTTCCGGGCCTGTTTCTGAATGCTCGGGGGCGAGTCCGTGCCGGGGGAATACTTGGAGCCATCCCGGAGATCCTTGACATCATTTCGATGTGTTTGTCGGGTGGATTGACTCTGGAACAGGCGCTGCCAAGGATTGTCGAGTACTCGCCCCATGTCAGTCGTGACCTGACAAACGAACTGAAACTTGTTGTCCGGCAGGCAAATGCCTCATCCGCCGGCACCGCCTTCCATCAGCTCGCCGAACGCATCGATGAGGTGGAATTACGATCGCTGGCGGCTACGGTGCAGCACACAGAGCGATTGGGGACGGACATGAAGCGAGCGATTGACTCGCTTTCCCAGTCGATACGTGCAAGTTTGAAACACGATGCGGAAGCACGAGCTAACAGTCTTTCACTGAAGTTGCTGTTCCCGATTATTTTCTGCATCAGTCCCCCGGTGTTTTTCGTACTCGTTGTTCCACCAATCATCAAGCTTCGCGACCATTTTCAGCGGGAATTTCTACCGGCTGACACGCGTCGTGCGCTTGAAGCGACAGGAAACGCGAATGCTGCACCTCGAACAGGACCACCCTCAACCAACTAGACTTCCGCATCTTCTGCAGATGAATTCACGAACAAGATATGGCTGAATTAAGTCATGTATCACCAGCGAGAGAAAATCATTCATCACTCTAACGTGCAGCGTTCTGCTCGTTCAGGGGCTATTGCGCTGGAGTTGATTGTCGTGGCTCCCGTGTTTCTGATGAGTCTGTTTTCCATCATACAACTGGGGCTTTCGCTATCCGGGGCTGTCGTAGTTCACCAGGCGGCCGTTGTGGGGGCACAGCAGGGAGCCCTGCAGGGACGACTGAATGCCGCATCGCTGTTGCCGGGTGTTGTGGCGGCTGTCAATCAGCAGTTGCTGGCTGCCGGTGTTACGACGAATCCAGCGGACGTTCAGGTTATCGTGCAGGAACGCGTGTCGGATCCGCCGGTTTACACTGGCAGCTCGGGCAGCTCCGGAGGAGCATTTCAGACGGTTCCCGGTGCAACGGCAATTCCAGTCGATAGTCTTCAGGTGACAGTCAACGTTCGGCTCTCGGAGGTAACATTGGATCTGATGTCATCGTTCGGGTATTTGATCACTGGTGACTACATCACTGGAACGGCACTACGAGCTTACAATGGACCCTGATGTCCATTGACGGTCCGCAGAGAAATTCGGAGTGAAATCGGATCATGATGTTTAGTGCTCCTTCGGAGGTATTCAAATGGAGACTTAAGGGCACGTGAAGTGGGCGACGCGACGACGGGGTATGCGGAAGGTGACACAGGAACGGGTCGACGCTCCAGCTGAATCAGCCGGGTTCGGGTGTTCAGGATGCAACGGAAATCCGGTGGCAGGGTGCGGATTGCTTCAGTCTTCGCCCGTGACAGCCGGGACCCGGCGATGTTTTCGCGAATTCGCAGTAGATTGTCAGGTATGAATTTCGGATCGTGGTCAGAAAGGGCAGCGACATGCGTCAATCTTTTTCGCAAGGTACACAGCGCCCTTGTCTGCGATCGGGGATTGGTGTCATCTGGTTGATCGGCAGTGCCGCGATGATTGTGGCCGCTATGTCACTGGTGCTGGAAACCGGATGGCTGACTCTTTGCCGTTCTGAGGCGAAGGTTGTGGCGGAAAGTGCGGCATTGGCTGCGGCTCGAACGTGGGGTCAAGCGGTCACGGACGATGCAGTCGCTCGCACAACTGCAAAGCAACGAGCGCGCACAATCGTAACGGGTAGTCTGCTGGATGGCTCGTCGACTGCTTTGGTAGCGCTGGATGCCGGACTGGCCGCCAGTAATGATGCAGCGGCGGTCAATAATAACTCGGGCTGCCCATCGATCCTGCCTGCGGTGAACACGCTGATTCTGCTGGGCGACTATGACCAGCCGACCACTGTGTTCAGGGCAGGGACCGTTCCGACAACAAGTTCTCGCAGGGCCAGCCTGGTGCAGTTTACAGTCACACTAACCAGCCCGTTCACCTCGGCGACGCGCACGGTGAAAGCCAGGGCTGTTGCGGTGTGGGATGGCGCTGCGACGCCGGCCCGGAGTCGACTGGTGGGCGTGAGCTCCGTGTCCTGTCCATAAGCTGATTCGCTGTGGTAAGTTCGTGAGAAAACAGTGTGTGTGGGATCAGCAACAAGAGACCATATCAGCAGCCCCTCGCTGCGGGAAGAAAATCAGAAAGCTGTGTCATGAAAAAGAATGCGGATGTTGAATTGAGAAGTCGGGCGACAACGGAGAGATCCGGAGCAGTGACCGTCGAGTACCTGCTCCTGGTGACTCTGGTAGGAATTGGGGTCCTTGTGGGATTGGCTGCGGTCCGCAACGCGCTGGTTGAAGAACTGGATGATGTCGCTGCCGCGATCAACGCAATTGTGTAACGTTATGAGTTGAAGAGCGATCACTGCCGGACTTTCGCGTCGCCCCATGGTATTCGGAATTCGTGCAGTCCGTTAAATCAGGGATTCCTCGTCGTGTTGAATCGTCAAGTCCGAACCACACATCAAAATGGCTCCCGGCTCCTGAAGAGTCGAAGCGCTACGTCGCTGGACGAGCAAAATCGTCGGATGGGTGTGATCATCCTGGAAGCCATTCTGGTGACGACACTGCTGGTGATTCTGACGCTGGCGATCCTGCAATGGTCAATTCTGATGATCACTCATCAGGGAGTCACAGCGGCTGCAAGCGAAGGTGCACGGACTGCGTCTCACAGTGTCTTTATCAGCACGCGGCAAGTGGAGACGGAGACGACAGTTGCCACCGTACTTGCCGCCCATGGGGTGTCATCAGTGGGAATGACAGTAAGTATTGTCGACCAGGGAACGTATTTCACAGTGCAGGTGACTGTACCTTTTACGTCAACCTCGATTCCCGAGTTGCTTGACAGTTTTGGTATGCCGATGGCCAGTCGTACGCTGCAGGTGACGGCCGTTGGGTGGAAGACATAAAGTGTGGCTCTTGCTGTCGTGTTGGGACGTCGCCATGACGAAAAATGCCACTTTAGTCAGGCAGTGCTCGGGGCGCAGAGCAGACATCAGCCTTTGATAGCACAAGCGACAACTGACAACCTGCCGAATCCGCGGGGGGGTGTTCCGGAAATGCCGCTTAGGCCTCACCCTTAAGTTCAGGGGTCCGGAAAAGTGGGACAGATCGAGTCCCACGGAGACATTTGATAAGACCTCGGTGTGTGCTGTTCCCGCCGAAAAATTCACTTGCGACCTACTGAATACATTAATCACTCCGAGGTCGCATCATAAAATCCTTTGTGTGATGAGGGTAACTGGTAAGGATGAGTTGATCTTTTTAAACGGTTGATGACCTGCATCATCATCAGCGGCAGTGGGAGAGGAAGATAAACAACATTATGGTTGCCTGAACGCATCGTGCCGATTCGACAGGCTTAGGGCAATCGAGATTATCGTCAATGTGTCATGGATGCGCAGAGATTGTGATGTCAGGCGGAACCGATGAGTTACGTTCCCTCCGGTGGTCGACGTTGAGGTTGTTTGTTTGTTTGTTTGTTTGTTCGAGAAGCGTCGCGGGATTTACGCGGGGCTGCCTGTTGGTTGAGCGGCATTGCAACCTCCTGAAGGCCGAAGGGATTTGAGCAGATCGCGATTTGCGATTGCATGGGTTGTTCGAAGATCTGGAGTGGCCCGATTTACTGCTGTGGACCAGGTTTGACTGTTTGAACGGTGCCAGCCGGCGCCCCAAAAACAATACAGTGTCCCATCAGTGCAACACCGCGAGTCTGTTGTAATTGACAAACCGTAAACCTGAAGGGCCTTTTCATCTCCTTTAGGCGTCGTTTTGTCACCCTTGAGCACTCGGAGTTTCATTCTTTTCGTGATCCGGTGTTTTTTTTGCGCTGGCACGGTAACTGCAATACAAAGCTTCTGAGACGAACGGTCCGACTGGCAGGACCGTTCCGAGAATTTCTGCCAGTGGGTGTGATCTGACGGGAGTTTGGACAATGAAGAAGATGATTTTGGGTTTTGTTCGTGGTGAAGAAGGCTTCCTGTTGTCAACGGAAGCACTGTTGATCGGCACGATCGCAGTTCTTGGCCTGATCGTTGGTCTGGCTGAAGTTCGTAACGCAGTGGTTCAGGAACTGGGCGACTTTTCACAGGCTGTTGCGTTCCTGACACAGGATTACAACTACACCTCCGTTCAGAGTGCAAACGATACCGACATTTCCACGTTCGGTGCGTCTTATGTTGACGGTACGGACACTCAGCGTCCTGCCGCCGAAGCAGCTAACGGCGTGTCTGTTACTACTGCTGGCGTTGCTTCTGAGTGATTATCTTGCCCCTTCGGGGCGAGGTTGTGTCTTAACTGTCACGAAGCCACTTTGGCTTCGTGACAGTTTTTTCAGCAAGTGGGCTCATACTGAAGCTCACTCGGGTCACTGGATGACCTGATTCGTGATGGAGGTGTGTTTCCGCCGGAGGCGTGGAGGTGACAGTGACTTCAAGTCTCGAACGGAATGGTGTGACATGCGGATCCCCCGCTCTATCAAGGCATTCTTTTGTGAGGAAAATGGCTTTCTTCTGTCCTCTGAGTCGATCTTCCTGGGAACGATTGGTGTGATCGGGATGGTTGTGGGTTTAGCTGAGGTGCGTAACGCTGTGGCTGAGGAGCTTGGAGACTTTGCCCAGGCTGTCGCCTTTTTAACTCAGGACTATTCCTATACCAGCGTGGAGAGTTCCAACAGCGGCGATATACAAACCTTTGGATCATTGTACGAAGATATCGTAGATGACCAGGCGGGAGATGGGTTTGCCGGGATTTTGGTTGCCACTGCTGGTGATACAGAGGTGTGAAGTTGCTTGATGGTTTTCGCGGGCGCGTTTTTCTTCGCGAGTGCGAGGAGCGTCTGAGAAATCGAATATTCTGGGGCCATTCGTTGATCTGTGTCTCAGAGGGTTGACAGGCCGATAGCACTTGTGCCTGAACATCCTTGGTGTTACGAGGATTTGAATCGCCTGATTTGCTGAGTGGTCAGCCTCCGGATTTTCGGGTTGCTGCTGCCTGTTTCAGGAATTTCCTTGTGGCGGCGAGGATCAATTTTTCACCCAAGCGGGGAAATAAGTCCCGAAGCAGAAAGATTGGGCGCAGGGCTGGGAAGTTGAGGATGATCTCAGGTGGGCTGTTGTTGATTGCATGAACAACAGCCC
>JBDKIW010000102.1:0-3392 GCA_039796955.1 Planctomycetota bacterium | reverse complement strand
AAAAGGGGTCAGGAACCAATAGCCAAATGGCCCGGAGGGTGCTCCGCACTATTGGTTCCTGACCCCTTTTCCGCCTTGGCCCGAAGGGTGCTGCGAACTATTGGTTCCTGACCCCTTTTTCTGCCCTCGTTTCTGAACACCGAACACCGAACACTGAACACTGAACACTGAACACTGACAACTGACAACTGACAACTGACAACTAAACACCGCCCCTTAGCGTCTCACCACAAACTGCAGCATCAGGGCATCATCCATTTGCAGACGTTCTGGTGAATCCCGCAGTTCCAGACGACGCCCGGTGATCCAGCAGAGTTCAATGGCGGAAATCTCGCCATTGTCGTCCGGCATTTCAAAACCGGCAGCCAACCGATAATCCCGGTAGGTCATGACCTGATCAGAACTGTCCGGAAACTCAACATCCCACGTCCCGCCGCCCAGTCGTCCTGCAAGGTACAATCGCAGATCCGGGGAGACTGCATATTCCACACGTGGCCGCGGAAAAACAAGGTCCATCCGCAACCCTTCAACCAACGCATCCCGCACAGAGACTCCCACTACAGGCAGTGCGGTCAGATCGTCCCGATCCGGCAGGTCCACGCCCAGCACCAGATCTGTCTGCAGATTGGCATGCAGAATTCCCACGGCATGGGAGGGAAAACGAATGCCATCACGGACGCTGCTCTCAAAATCCGTGAACATGCCAACACTGGTGGCAATGTCATAACCAAAGCTGGTTGTAAGATCGCCCCTGCGCTGATAACCCAGCGCAAGATCATAAAGTCGGGGCGGCAGCGGAAGTGAGTTTGGACCATTCAGCCAGTGCAGACTGAAGCTCAGATCAAAACCGGATTTCGCATGCCGCGGGAGATATGTGTCCGACTGCATACTCAGCCAGCCGAAGTCATCGCCGCTTCCAGGCAGCCATCCCCAGCCGGATTCGCCACTGCGATACACCGAGTAGGGCTGCATGGATTCCCAGCGTAAATCAGGCTCAAGTCGTCCCTCTAATCGGTCTCGCAATCGCTCCGGTGTTCCTTCAGAGACCGATCCCGCGGCCGGAGTTTCTACCCCAGGTGGCGTTTGCGCGATGGTTCCCTCGGCCACCGCTTTCTCCGGATCCGCCTGGCTTGGCGGCACGTTTTGAATCTGTCCCTCGGTCTGCAGAATCCCCTCCACGTCGGTGGTCTCAGGAACAGCGCGGCCGGCGGAATCATGGAACAGCACATTCGGAGCTGTGGGACGGTAGACGGCACTGGTGTTGCCATCCGCGGAATCGTCCGGCACGGCGAATTCGGACAGGACCGCGAAGCCTTCGTCCCCTCCGGCGAGTCCCGGCGAACTGCTACCGACGATCGCACTGAACACGGCACTGCAGCTCAGGCACCACCGCATGCCGACACTGAGGATCTGTACAGTTCTTTTGCCCGCAGCCATGGAACTCAATCACACCACACCGGACAAACCTGCGCTGCATCAGCATCACACGTCTGACGCAACGCCGCGACAAAAACACCGACGCCGTCGGATCATCATCCTCATATTTCCCCAGCGGAAAGGCAAGATCGTTTGGCGGAAGTTCGGCGGCTCTGACAAGCGATTGCGGCCGGTCGCGCCGACTTCGGCAATTACCGACCACTCAGGCCGGTCCCCTGGTCCCGGGGCGTCCTCAGCGGCCAAATTCGCCGTCCTTGGTCTTCCCTGAAACGCCCGGAACTTTGCTGTGGCCGTAAGCCCCCACAGCCGCGGCGCCGCCAGAATTCAGCGGCCTGATCGTTTCCATGGAACACGCCAGTCCTGCTGATTCCCTGCGGAGAATCCGGCGATTGCCGCCATCAAGCCGGCAAGACTTGTGGCCATGTCTCACCAGCGACGCACATGCGGCGGCACGTCCGGCGCCGCCCGAGTGACACGGGCTATCACAGATTCTGGTAAAATCAACAGTTTTTGGCCCCGATTTAACGAATCAGCCGTTGATTGTCACGGAAATCTCCGGTTCCGACAGAGTTTTTTATCGACTCAGGAAATGACACAGTAGATTGGTTTGCCGATTCATTCTGAGCGCGAATTCTGTCACACTAACGCCGGGGAATTCCTGTGAGTGCGTCACGAATGCTCGCCGGAAGTGAACCCTCAAGGCCGCATCGGGCCTGCAGGACTGGCGATCACCATCGCCGGTTCCCGTGGCGTCCCGGCAGTTCACAGAAAACCAGAAGGTGCCTGCAATGCAACTGAATCCTGCCACCGGGACGTCCTATTCAGAAGCATCCGTTCGCCACAGAACCTCAAGTGCCGCGCTGATTTTAGCGAGGCTCGACAGGGCGGCTACCCGACTGTCACATGCCGCCGAAGTCCTGTTGGTCCTTGCGTTGCTCAGCAGTCTGCCGGCAACGGCAAAGGCGCAAAGCCCGGAGACGGACTTCGAGAACAAGATTCGGCCAGTCCTTGCCGAAACATGCTTTCAGTGCCATGGTGACACCAAGCAGGGGGGCGGCTTGAAAGTCGACTCTCGGCAGGCACTGCTGCAGGGCGGCGATTCGGGAGCTGCCGTGATTCCCGGAAATCCTGATGGCAGCCTGCTGATCCTGGCCATTGAACGCCATGCAGACGTCTCCGCCATGCCTCCTGATCAGGATCAGGCCCTGAGACCGGATCAGATCGCTGATTTTCGCAAATGGATTCAGGACGGTGCCGTGTGGCCTGCGGCGACCGCGAAATTTGAGAGTCGCCTGCACTGGGCTTTTCAACCGATTCAGTCACCGGAATGTCCACAGGTGAAGCGTCGGGATTGGTGTCGCACACCCATTGACAATTTCATCCTGTCAGACTTTGAACGCCGCAATCTCAGCCCTGCACCTGAAGCCGACCGCAGGACCCTGATTCGAAGAGTCACCTTTGACCTGACTGGCCTTCCACCGTCCCCGGACGAAGTACGAGGGTTTCTGGAAGATCAGGCTCCAAACGCTTTTGAAAAAGTGGTTGACCGTCTGTTGAGCTCACCGGCGTACGGCGAAAAATGGGGACGCCACTGGCTGGATGTCGTGCGCTATGCCGACACCGCCGGGGAAACCGCCGACTATCCCGTGCCCGTCGCCTGGCGTTACCGCAACTATGTGATTGATGCGTTCAATCGAGACATGCCCTATGACCAGTTTCTGAAGGAACAGATTGCCGGTGATATCCTCGCGCGAGAAACCTCTTCTGACAGATATGCCGAGCAGGTCGTCGCAACGGGTTTTCTGGCCGTTTCCAGACGCTTTGGATTCGACTCGGAAAACTATCATCACCTGACGATTCAGGATTCCATCGACGCCGTGGGACAGTCCGTCATGGGGCTCAGTCTCGGCTGTGCCCGTTGTCACGACCACAAATTTGATCCGATTTCCGCCGAG
>JBDKIW010000101.1:0-3113 GCA_039796955.1 Planctomycetota bacterium | reverse complement strand
CGCGCCTCGATCTTCTCCCGACGCAACTCTGCACCCACGATAATTGCCGGTGCCAGCTCAAGACACGGACGCAAGGCGTCCAGCGCACCAAACATTCCCAGCTTGTCTTCCTGCAGGTCACGGTTGTAGGCCATCGGCAGACTCTTCAGCAGCACCAGCAATTGAGGTACCGCGGCAACCACGCGCGCCGTCCGCCCGCGAATCAATTCCAGGACGTCCGGATTTCGCTTCTGCGGCATAATCGACGAACCCGTCGTGTAGGCGTCAGGCAGCCGCAGAAAACTGAATTCCGTGGTGAACCACAGAATCCACTCCTCCGCCCACGTACTCAGGTGCGTCGAAATCAACGAAAGACAAAATACAAACTCGACCAGGTAATCCCGGTCACTGCTCACGTCCAGACTGTTGGCGGCCACCGCATCAAACCCCAGCAGCCGCGCTGTCAGCTCCCGATCAATCGGCAGGGATGTCCCGGCCAGCGCCGCGGCTCCCAGCGGACTGACATTCACCCGCTTCCGACAGTCCGCCAGCCGCTCCCGATCCCGCTGAAACTTTTCCACATAGGCCAGCCAGTAATGCGCCGCCAGTACCGGCTGAGCCCGCTGAAGATGAGTGTACCCGGGCATGATCACACCGGCGTCCAACTCACAACGCTCCAGAAAAGCGCGCTGCAGCTCCAGCAGCAGGCCATCCAGATCGTCAATTGCATCTCGTGTGTACAGCTTCAGATCCGTCGACACCTGATCATTCCGGCTGCGACCAGTATGCAGTTTGCGGCCCACATCGCCAATCCGCGTGATCAACGCGTTTTCGATGTGCATGTGGATGTCTTCCAGATCCTGACGAAACTCGAATCGCCCGGCGGCGATCTCTTCGCCAATCTGGTCCAGATGCGCACAAATCTGATCCCGCTCTTCACCAGTGATCAAACCGCTGTGCGCCAGCATCGTGGCATGAGCCATCGAGCCCCGGATGTCGACCGCATACAACCGCCGATCGAAACTGATCGACTCCGTAAAGGCCTCTACCCGCGGATCAGTGACCTGATGAAATCGACCACCCCATGCCTTTGCCACAACCAAGCCCCTGCATCTGAATGTTCACCGGACGCCAGAAAGGACGTCGCCGCTGACTCGGCTTCAGCAACGCGTCCCCACCAACACCAGTCTACTCGGGGCGCTTGCCGTGTTCCACAATCACATTGGTCCGAATCCCGCCACGTGGTGTAAACGCTGCCTCAATCTTGATCCACCGGGGATTGGTCACCGCCACCAGATCATCCAGAATCATGTTGGTCACACGCTCGTAGTACGCCCCGTGATTCCGGTACTGCTGCAGATACATCTTCAGCGATTTCAGCTCGTAACACACCTTGTCCGCGATGTAGGTGATGGTCAGAGTCCCGAAGTCGGGCTGGCCAGTCTTCGGACACATCGATGTGAATTCCGGCGCAATTGTTTCCACCACAAAATTGCGATGCGGGAAGGGATTCTCAAAGGTTTCCAGAATGTCGCGAGTTGGGTCTGCCATAGCGTCTACTCAAATTCCGTCAGATTCCGTCAGAAAAACAGCCGTCAAAGGCCGGAAATTACCGTCTGACCCCCATCATAGTCCGCTCGCTCGCGTCTCAAACAACGCGAACCTTCCGAACAGGGGAATTCTCACAGAATGTCCTGCACAGCTCGGCCAAAACGCGCACACTGACTCCACCCGGGAGCCTCTTTAACCCGTCACCCCCAGCAATCGCTTGACCCGCGTCTCAATCTGAGTCAAAACCTCGTAGTCACTGGGGTGCGGTGATGCAAACGCCGGACGCAGCGGTATCGGCACATCATCCATCCGATACACCGTGCCTCCTGTGTTGATCCCGTATGTCGCCACTGAAAATGCCACCGTGGCCGCACGCGTCGTCGGGGTCTCTTTCGTATCCAGCGCAATAAACGGGATCGCAGCCAGATGTTCCCTCGCCGGTTGCGAAAAATTGGCCATCGGGTCGCAGGCAATCGTCATCCCGCAATCCGCTTCCCGATTCGCCAGAACGTCCGATGTCGTATATTCCCCCGGATTGAATCGCGGATACCCGCGCGCATGATTCACACCAAACGGATAACCCGTTCGCCACGACACCACGTTGTCCGCACCCGTCACATTCCCATGTCCCCGATTCGGCTTGGCCACAAATCGCGTGTGGGCGTTCATGTCACGCGTCAGCGCCAGCAGCGCTTCCGTGTTGGCATGCTTGCCTCGCGTCATCGTTAACCCCATCCCAAAGAAAATCACCCCGAACTTCGACGCTTTCATGCGTTCCATCAGGTCCTGCCAAACGGCAAACTCCACTCCCGTCTCACGTTTGACCTGCTCCGGATCCAGCTCCAGCCCCTTCGCAAGAGCACGCAGTGTCCACAGGGCCTCGAAGTCTTTCTTCGGCTTGATCTGAATGAAGATGTCCGCCGCCTTCGCACTCTTTGTTCGCCGCACATCCACAACCACACAGGTTCGATCCTTGCGGCCGTTGGGCACGAACAAACCCTTCGGCATCAGGCTGTATTTGGTAAAATGTCGAGGATGACTTTCGGCCGGATTCGATCCCCAGAACAGAATCATGTCCCCGCGATTTGCCACTTCCCCCAGCGAACACGTGACCTCACCCACTCCCTGAAAAGCCATACCGCTCGGACCATGGCAGACACTCGTGGTGGTATCCACCGTCCCACCAATCCAGTCGCAGATCCCTACAGCAACACGTTGAGCCTCACAGGGGGAATCACTCAGGCCATAGATGATCGGGTACTTCCCTTCCGTCAGAATCTTCGCTGCTCGGTCATACCCTTCTTCCAGAGTCGCAGGACGGCCCTCAATCAGACAGCTGGACCGCTCTTCCACGCTGTGGTTCAGAAACCACGCCTTTCCCAGCACGCAGGCCCGCTTCGCCTCAACAATGTGGTTGTCCTTCACGCTCAGGTCGATGTCGTCACAGACACAACCGCAGAAGGTGCAAACCGCATCTTCTATGATCTTCAGTTCCCCGGGAACACATGCTGTGGGTGCATTCGCTTCAATGGATGCCGCTGTCATCGTTCTGCCTTATCCCGGGTTCAGTCGCCCCGAACCCC
>JBDKIW010000100.1:0-13746 GCA_039796955.1 Planctomycetota bacterium | reverse complement strand
GCAGAAACGCGGAGTCGTATGAATTCCGGTTTTTCGGCAGGGCGGCTGCCGGCAAAGTCGCCGGTGTCAGCAGGCTTCCCGGCTTTCACGGTCGTTAGTTCTTCGAACGAATGGATCGCGGTCGAGCGCCGGGTAACACCCCCGCCAGACTCGCGGTTGCCCGGCGAATTCGCTAAAACAGAAAACGGAATGTGCTGCCCGCGGGGCTCGTGAAGGCTCCGGAACGGCGTGTGTCGCAGGTCGCCCCGCAACCCACGTGGTCGGATTGCTGGTTTCTGCGGCGTCTCCATTGCACTTCCTTCCTGACTACTGCGAACATTCCACTGCCGGAAAAACAGAAAGAGTGATGGCTATGCTGCGTGCCGCGTTGGGACTTGTACTGCTGATGTTCGTCGGGTGTTCCGGGGCCACGAATTCCGGCAACCCAGCCTCCGATGCGACGCCATCATCCGAGGCACCGACGGGGACCGCGACGGACGCCCGAAAGAAAATCGGCTTTTCAGCACTGACCCTGACCAATCCTTTCTTTCGCATCATCGGTGATACCATGATTGCCGAGGGGCAGAAGCAGGGCTACGAGGTGATCGTTGTTTCGGGCGAGCAGGACGTGAATCGTCAAACCGCCCAGATCGAAGACTTTATTGTGCAGGGTGTGTCCGCCATTGTGCTGAATCCCTGTGATTCGCGGGCCATCGGAACAGCAATTCGGAAGGCCAACGAAGCCGGCATTCCGGTGTTCACCAATGACATCAAGTACGATGGCACCGATGGCAAAGTTGTCTGCCACATTGCCACAGACAATTTTCAGGGGGGAAAACTGGCGGGCGAAGCCATGGTCAAGCTGATCGGTGACACCGGCGGCAAGATTGCGGTCATCGATTATCCGGATGTCGAATCCTGTCAGTTGCGAGTGAAAGGATTCCGGGAAGTCATTGATGCTCATAATACCACGACAGAGGCCGCAAAAATCGAGATCGTGACAACTCTGAATGGCAAGGGGGCTCGCGAAGCCGGGAATGCCGCCGCCCGTGATGCAATCCAGGCTCACCCCGACCTTGTGGCGTTGTTTGCCATCAACGATCCCTCTGCACTTGGTGCCCGTGTGGCCCTTGAAGAAGCCGGCAAGGCAGAGCAGGTGCGGATCATCGGATTCGACGGGGCCATCGAAGGCAAGACCGCCATTCTGGAAGGGAAAATCGTCTGCGATCCCATTCAGTTCCCCGAAACGATGGGCAGCACCACCATCGAAATGATCGGTAAGTTCTTCGCGGGCGAAGATGTCCCGGGGGAAATCCTGATTCCGTCGGCGCTGTATTATCAGGCGGACGCTGCCAGTGATCCGGCATTGAAAAAATAGGGGGGGCAGGGGGCAGGGTTCTTGATGGGACGGATGGGGCTGGCGTGAGATGTAGCGATTGAGGGGGTTTTGCGGGGGGAATCTTGCAGCTAATCCTGCGCAGGTTCTGCAGACTCGCTCCCTTTTCTCGCTGGTGATATACTTTTCCCGGGATTCCCATTCTTTCCAGATTACCTGACATGGAGTGCCGTTGATGACAAGGCGATCTCTGGGCCGTCGTGGCTTACTGCGTCTTTCTGCTGCAGTGTCTGCCGGGGCCCTGCTTCCGGCGGAGGCGTTGTTTGCTGCGAATGTCAGTGCCGCTGGTCCGTGGGCGGCTCCGGATGATGCCCGCCTGCGGGCACTGAAAGATCTCAACGGTTATTTCCCCTTCACCGTGCCGTCGTCCATCGCCGAGTGGAAGGTTCGCAAAGAATACGTGTCACGTCAGATTCGGGTGGCCTGTGGATTGTGGCCCATGCCGGAACGGCCTGCGATTCAGGCGACCGTGCACGGGCGCGTCGAGCGCGACGATTACACGGTGGATCGAGTGTATTTTGAGAGCAGTCCGGGGCTGCTGGTCACGGGGAGCCTGTATCTGCCGAAAAATGTGTCCGGGCGGCTGCCGGTGGTGCTGTGTCCGCATGGTCACTGGCAGAACGGGCGATTTCATGATCATGGTGACTCACAGATTGAAAAAGAGCTGGCCTCGGGCGGCGAAACGGACAAGGTGGGCGGTCGTCATCCGTTGCAGGCGCGATGCGTTCAGCTGGCCCGCATGGGCTGCATGGTGTTTATCTATGACATGCTGGGATACGCGGACGGCAGTTCGCTGACGCAGGAACTGGCGCATGGGTTTGCAAAACAGCGTCCGGGGCTGAGTGCCGCCGACAATTTCGGGCTGTTCAGTGCGCAGTCCGAACTGCGTTCATTGAATGCGATGGGGCTGCAGACATGGAATTCCATTCGTGCCCTGGATTGGATCATGTCCCGCCCGGATGCCGACACCAGTCGGATTGGAGTGACGGGGGCCAGTGGCGGTGGAACTCAGACGTTCATTCTGACGGCGCTGGACGAACGGGTCACGGCAGCCTTCCCGGCGGTGATGGTCTCCACGGCCATGCAGGGCGGATGTACGTGTGAGAATGCGTCGTATCTGCGGGTCGGCACCGGAAACATCGAATTCGCCGCCATGGCAGCTCCGCGTCCGATTGCGATGACGGGGGCCGATGACTGGACGGTGGACATCGAGACCAAAGGACTGCCGGAGCTGAAGCGGCTGTACGCGATGTACGGTGTTCCGGAGAACGTGCATGCGAAGTACATGAAGTTTCCGCACAACTACAACCTACCCAGCCGGATGATGATGTACGACTTCTTCAACAGGACACTGCAGCTGGGGCGAACTGAACTGGCTGAGCGTGAGTACGTGCCCCTGACGCGGGACGAGGCCACGGTGTTCAATGCCGAGCATCCGGCTCCGGACAAATCAGAATCAGCAGAAGTGGCCTTGCTCAAGTCACTTGACACCGCGAACGCGGCGCAGATTGCAGCGTTGACGCCCACGGATGCCGCCGGGGTCAGTCGATTCCGCACTGTGATTGGCGGAGCGCTGGACGTGATGATTGGCCGGAAACTACCGCGACGAGGAGCCACGTCGACTCGGCATCTGCATGACTCTGTCTGCGGCGATGTGACTTACACCACAATCCGCATCCACCTGGGAGAAGTCGGGGAAGAGTTGCCCTGCTGGTTGCTGCGACCTGCCCGCTGGAATCGACAGGTAGTGCTGTGGCTGGATGGTCATGGGAAATCCGGAGTTTTTGCCGCCGATGGACAGACCATTCCGGCTGTATCGCGGCTGCTGCAGGCTGGTTTTGCCGTGCAGTCTGCGGACCTGTATCTGACGGGAGAATTCACGGCCGATGGTCAGCCGGTGACGCAGTCGCCCGTGGTCGGCAATCCCCGGGAATTTGCCGGATACACGCTGGGATACAATTCACCGCTGTTCAGTCAGCGAGTGCACGACATTCTGACGCTGATCTCCGCATCGATGTCGGGGCCGCAGTCTGCTGCTCGTATTTTCCTTGCCGGAGTCAATGGCGCGGGAGCTCATGTGGCCTGTGCCGCGGCCATTGCGCGGGACTGTATTGCGGGCGTTGCTCTGGACACGGCCGGATTCCGATTCGCGTCCGTGACGGAGATTCGCGATGTGAATCTGCTGCCCGGAGCGGTTCGGTTTGGAGACCTGCCGGCGATGCTGGCGTTGTGTGCCCCCGTGCCTCTGGCGATTGCCGGAGAAACCGCGGAGTCACTGCCGGTGACCCAGGCGGTGTATGGTGCCTGCGGCGCTGCCGGAGGGCTGACATTGCTGACGGGTGATGCGGCACCAGCCATGGCGGACTGGATCGTCCACCGTGGAGCTCAGGCCTCCGCCGGCAAACGCCCGCAGGGCTTACTGCGTCGTCTGCTGAAACACTGAGTCAGTTTTCAGTGGTCAGTTTTCAGTTTTCAGTTTTCAGTTTTCAGTTTTCAGTTTTCAGTTTTCAGTTTTCAGTGGGGCGTGGGGCGTGGGGCGTGGGGCGTGAATGCGGCACCCTTACGCCCTACTTTCTACTCTCTACTCTCTAATCTCTACTCTCTAATCCTCCCCTGCCATGTTTTCAGCCATGGCAGGTTGCGATCGATGACGGTGTCCTGACAGATCCGAGCGGATTCTGCGTATCGCAGATCGTTCAGGCGGGGCACATCGGTGATTTTCAGGTCGATGATCTCTGCGGCTATGGTCCGCGCCAGATCTTCCGCGTCCTGCAGATCGCCTTCCGACCATTCGGCGGGTGCAAAGCCGACTTTGGCCAGGTCACCTGGAAGCTGGACGTAGCCCAGTTCGATTTCGCCCTTGATAGCCAGTGAGCGGATCAGCAGGCGATACAGGGGGAGCTGCAGGTCCACCCAGCCTTCTCGATTGCGATGCGTTTTTTCGGGTTCTTCCGCAGTTTCACTGGTCTTGTAATCGATGACTCGGTGTGCGCCTGAGGTCAGGTGGCGATCGATGCGATCGACGCGGCCTTCCAGTCGAACAGGGCGATCGTGGCTGTCACGGAAGTCCTCACAGTACAGCTTGCGTTCGGTCAGGATGATGCGCCAGCCTTCACTGGCGGTGCGTGCCTGCCATTCGGCGAAGGCGCTGAGGCGGCTTTCGATCATTTTCAGCTGCACGCTGACGGTGGCAGAGCGCGATCGTCCGAAAAGGCCGAGGGCCTGCCGATGCAGTTCATCCATCAGCATGGAGCGAATGGCATCCGGTTCGGTAGCGTGTTTGACGGAGGAATCACCGAATTTGTCGAGGACGAGGTGGATCAGGTTACCGAAGGCAGAGGCGGACAGCTCACGGACCTTATGGTCGACTGCTCCCAGTCGCAGTTCGCGGCGAAGGAAGTAGCGATAGGGACACTGCAGATACTCGCGAAAGGCCGTCACGGCCAGCACTTCGGGGGCTGGCGGCACATCCACCGGTGCTGGAACGACGAAACCGCTGAGCGTGCGATCCACCGCCGCGGGGGTGGATTCGGTTTCGGTAGAGTCGAGGGGCGGAGTCGGTTCCGGCTGATGTTCCGGTTCGTAAAACCAGCGAACTCGGTGTGGCAGCGCGGAGGGCGGGCAGGCCAGCCAGAGTCGTCCCGGGGCGAGGGGATTGCCATCTGCATCGGTGCGGCCCATGATAAACCAGACCTTGCGCCGGCTGTGCAGGATTGTGTGCAGCACACAGGCATCCCGCGCGTACCGTCCGCGATTGTCCCTCAGATTCAGTTGGGAGCGGAGGCTGTTGGGCATGAAGGCATCCGATCCTCCGGATTCCGGGACATTGCCTTCATTGAACCCTGTAACAATCAGCACGGGGGCGTCATCGAGTGGCAGATCCAGCCAGCCCATCAGTTCAATGGCATCGGATCTCCAGGTTGCTGAGAGGGCTTCTTCCGCCAGCTGACCGGGCAGCAACTGCAGGGCCTGAGCGGCGGTGCACTGAGGCATGGCGTGTGGGGGAATACGCTTCAATCGTTCATTCTGATCCTGCAGATCTGCGATGTAGCGGGCGATCCCGCGATCCACATCGTTATCAGCCAGAAGTTCACGCGAACCATAGATCGTTGCCAGCAGGCGAATCATGCCTTCTGACCATGCGGAAAGTGGCCGGGGGAGTTCCAGTTGTCGAGTGAGCGATTGTTCCAGCAGGGCCAATTGATCATCAAAGGTTTTCTGACGCGCTGGAATTGCACCATCCGGATGAATTCGTCCGACAGCTGAGAGCGCATTTTCGGCCGTGTTTGATTCCGGGATCAGGCAGCGCAGCAGGCTTTCCACAGCGCGACAGACCTCGGCCACGATCAGTCGTCGCGGGGCTTTCCCCAGCATGGTTCCAGGAGTCATCTGCAGGTGCGTGGCCATGTAGGCATCCAGTTCATCCAGCCAGAACGGGATGCGTGCCTGCACATCGGGATCGTCAAAAACCTGTTGCAAATGGTTCTGAATCCAGTCGCCGATATCCGGATGACGCACGAGATCTGCCAGAGTGGAAAAGTCAGGGGGCAGATCGTCACGGGCTGACGCGATGTGCAGCGTGACCGCATGCAGTAGCCGCGCCGGGCGAGTCTGTTTCAACTGTGTACCCACAGGCCAGTGTCCGACGACACCGGCATCAGCCAGGGACTGCAGCAGCGTCGGGACCATTTCATCATCCGCGACACCGATTGTGATGTCGTCAGGACGGTAGTGTCCCTGTAAGGACGCCAGCAGTTCCGTCATCCGTCGGGCCTGATCCTGAGGCGTACCGGTGATGCAGGTCTGCTCATCCGTGATTTCTGCCGCTCGGAATTCCCAGTGTTCGGGAACGACGCAGCCATAGTCATCGAAGGCCTCGTGATCATCTGCCGACGCATGAATCAGTGCTGTCACTCGTTCAGAGATCTGATCCAGCATCTGCCGCACGATACGATTGATATCGACGGTTGCCACCAGCAGTACGTCGCAGTCGGTATGGCACTCCTGCTGTTCCACGGCTACGAGGCGCGCTGTCTGTGCATCCCAGAGATCAATCTGGTCCATCTGCGTCAGGTATTCGGCCTGAATCCGCCGCAGCGCCTTCCAGCGATCCGCCTCCTGCGCCTCACCGGAACGTGACAGAGCCGTGAAGACATCGTCGAAATCCAGTCCCTCAGCGGCCAGTTCGTTGTGTTGCCGCATCAGGGATTTGCAGAGCGCCAGCCACGAATTGACCGACGCCGGATCCGGCGGGTGCGGCAGAGCTGCGCGGATCTGCTGAGGAGGCAGGGTGAACAATGCGGTACGCCATACCAGCAACTGCGTCAGCTCGTCGGCCGCCGGATGCTGCTGAGGGTAAAGCAGTTCGGGGAAACTGTGAAATGTCACGATCCGAGGCGGCCGCATCCCCGGCCATCGCTCGCCAGCCCGCTGCACCAGCGTCTCCAGCATCCGCCGACCAGCTCGTCGACCCGGAACCACCAGAATCACCTTCGACAGATCGAATTCATCCCCATGAGCGTACCGCGTGATCAGGTAGTCACAGACGGACAGCAGAGCAGGGCGGTCCAGTCCCAGAAAATGTCGCGAGATCGGCATGCACGACTCCATTCCCGCGCCGTCGCGCAGTTGCAGTGATGAATCCCGGCCCTGGTGGTGGCGGCCACGCAACCGTGGTCCGGGCCAACTCCATGCCGGAACGTTGCGGGGGAGTATAGCACCGTGGATTCAGGACGTCGCGTCCACAGCGGTCACGGGGCTCCCAGTGCCGCTCCTGGCGCTCGTGCCAATTGACGTCCAGCGTGAGTCGTCAGGGCCGGTTCATGACGCAGAGTTACAGGCCATGGGGCCCGACAGCCGACAGCGGGTTTATTCGGTCAGGTGCATCCAGCGGTCCGGGTTCGAGTTTTTGAGATGCCGCGGATTGTTCAAGGGAATATTTGACAACCCCCGAGCGGCCACTGTAAAAAGGGGAATGCAGGGCAAACGGCAAGCTTTTTGCGGGTTGCAGAGCTTGTTGGCACAGCATTTGAACGCAGGATGCGATCACGGCACAGTTGAGGGCCGTTCGAGAGCGGGTGGAGAGCGTGCCACCAAAGCGGGGCAACAGGACAGAGTCTGGGTAAAGACGGGGCCACCTTCGGGCGACCGGGCCCGGTTGTGTCACTCCAGTGGTGAATGCGGCTGAGTCGGGTTACCTGGTCAATACGTTCGCTCTGGTTTCGGACCCTGCGTTACAGAAAATTGAGCACACAAGGCCTTTGACACCGCTCACTCCCGAAACTTGACTGGCTTGCAACTTGAATGGCTTGCAACTGGGCTGGATTTTCACGTCTGAACATGGCCTTCAAACGGATGGAAGGTGTCCCCTTTTGTCCTCTGGACTTGCTGCAAAGACCCGTTGGTTACAAATTACGACAGTTTTCAACGTTGAGGATGATTCATGAAACGTTTTGGTGCCGCTCTGCTGGCAACAGTCGGCCTGCTGGCCGGTTCTGCTTCGGTTCAGGCGTGCTGCTGGTGGCCATTTGGTTGGGGAGGTGGCTACGGCTACTCTGCGCCAACCTACGGAACCTATTCCGCCATGTACGCTCCTGCGTTTCCCGTGTATTCCGCATCTTATGCTCCGGTTTGGGGCGACGCGTGTTGTGCACCGGTCTGCTGTGATCCCTGTGCCTGCGGCAGCAACTGTGCAACTGGCGCCTGTGCGGGCACCAACTCGTCCAACGCCGGAACTCTGAAGCCTCAGATCGACAACAACTTCAGCGAACCGGCCGGGACATACGACAAGGCTCCGGCGGCAAAGCCAGCCCCTTCAACCGCTCCGGAACCAGAAGCAGATCCGCGGCTCCGCAATGAAGAAACCTTCAGTGCGCCGGCAACGCGACGCCCTGCGACAACGCCGGCGGACGACTTCGGAACGTCAACCGAGCCGGCTCCCTTCGGCGCAGACAACGAGATTTCCAACAAGCCGCCGCTGCCGGAACTCACCGATCCAGCAACACCGGCACCAGCCGATAAGCCCGCCGAAGGTGGTGATTCGTTCCAGCCGGAGGTTGAACCCGCTCCCGCTTCCGGAACGGCTCCACAGGCTAGTCGACCCGGCCGTACGGTGCTTGCCGAACGTTCCAGTCAGATCAACGAAGTGCTCCGTTCCCCACGCCTGGCGACAAAGACTGCGGGCACCCCTGCTGCGAATCGCTCAGCTTCCCAGACCGCAACAGCGTCTCGCGTCCGTTGGATCTCTGCTCCGATGGCGGAAGGTCATCAACGCCTGTAATCCCCAACAGACTCAGCGTTTCTTCCAGCCGGTGAACCGCTGAGTCAAATCCCCTCAGGCAATCGCAATGCACGCCAAACGCGTGTTTGCGATTGCCTTTTTTTATGGTGGTGAAGGGATGCAGCGGACGTGAAATGGAAAAACGTTGATGCGGCGGCGCAATCAACACGCGGGCAGATCATTGGCCGAGCCCCATCGTCCGGGCATCTTCAGGGGCCCGAACACAGTTCAATGACGTGGTAGTCGGGGTCCAGGACGAACACCTGCACAGCACCATCCGGACGCAGTTTGGCATCGTCCAGAAGTGGATAACCGGCGGCCTTCAGCAGGCGTGCCGCTTCCCTGGCGTCGGCCACAGTGAAGGCGATGTGGTGGTTACGAGTCGATCGTTCGAGCACTTTGACGGGAAATCCTGCCGGACCGCTTTTGTCATGCTCTTCGATCAAATGCACCAGGGTCGCGCCTGCCCGGAACCACGCTCCGCCAAAGGAAAATGCGGGGCGAGCTACTTCACTCATCCCCAGCACTCCCACATAAAATCGACGACTGGCTTCGACATCTTTGACTACGAATGTCACGTGATCAATCTGCCGCACCTGGACAAGGGACTCGGACATGGCTGACCTTAAAACTCTTCAGACCTGAAAGGCCGTTCGGGGAGTATTCTGGCGTGGGATGAAGTTGAAAAGGCTGGCAGGCCGGGATGGGACATCCCTGGCATGCGTCGGTTTCCGGTGCCGTGTGTCACCGGAGCCTGATAACACACAGAGATCGCTCAGTAATTCACGGGTTGCGTGGAACGCAGATAGGCGAACAGGTCGCGCAACTGCTGCTCGTTCAGATTTTTCAACAGGCCCTCGGGCATGACGGACTGTGGAACCACCTTCAGTTCCTCGATGTCTTCCTGTTTCAGAATCACATTCTGCCCATCAACACCGCGGAGGATAACAATCTGGCTGTCGCGTTCGACAAGGAAGCCATTCAGGACTCGACCATCCACGGTCAGTACGAGGTGGTTTTCAAAGCCTTCACGAATTTCCAGACCGGGATTGATGATGCTGGAGAGCATGCGTTCGAGATTATCGCGTGCGAACGGGGTCAGGTCCGGACCAACACGCCCGCCTTCTTCAAACAGCAAATGGCAACGGCCACAGTTCTGCGTGAACACCTGCTTTCCGACGCGGGGATTTCCGGTGCCGGAGGCCAGTGCGGCCTGCACGCGTCCTGTTTCAGCCTGAATGTCGGCGGCTGACAGTCCTGCAAGTTCTCCCCAGATCTGCCGGATACTCTGCTGCAGTGCCGGATTCTGGTGCAGCAGCATTCGGCGGATTGCTGGTGCGGAAACGCGATCACCGGGAATGCGTCCATCGCTGACGGCTTTGACCAGCTCGGCAGACCATGCAGCGCGGCTGACCAGCAAGGCTTCGGCGGCCATCGATGCGGGTTCCTGAAACCGGGTGTAACGTTGCAGTACGGCGGCGGCAACCGCTGGCTGATCGAAGTTCTGCAGTGCTGTCAATGCCGCGGCCGTTACTGCGGGTTCCGTGTCGTGGTCGAGCAGACTAAGCAGCGGAGCGGACAGTTCCGGACGTTGCAATTGGCCGGAGATTTCAATCAGGGGCAGTCGCTGGGCCGCCGGCGCCTGAGGGTTGTTCAGGATGCTGATGGCTTCGACCAGTGCCGTGGGCTGAGCCTGTCGAAAACGCAGAGCCAGCGAACCGCCACCACTTTTTGCGAGGGCGTCCACAAGTTCCTGCGGAATTCCGGCCAGGCTGCGTCCCTGAAATCCCTCTTCAAAACCCTTCAACAGCAATTCTGTCGCCTGCTTGTCCGGAGCGGCGTTCAGCAGGGTGGCTGCCGACAGCAGGTCCAGACGAGTCCCGGAGAGGGCATACCGTTTCATCATCCGTTCCAGCAGTGTGCCCCGCACCAACTGGCGTTGCCAGACTTCCGGCGTGCTGAGCAGTGTACTGATGACCGTCGCGGCGTCTGCACGTGACAATTGCGATTCCAATGCCCACCACAGCAGCAGCGGTTGATGCAGATCCGCCGCGTCTTCGTCGTAACGCAGCAGGGCCCGGATCACCGGCAGGGCCAGCGCTGGTGGCAGTCGCTTCGCCGAACTGGCCATCTGTTTTCGGACTTCGATGTAGCCTTCTGATTCGGCGCTGACTGCAATTCGGGCGGCTACCGCTGCCGAGGGGGTTTGCGGATCACAGACCAGCCGCACGGTCCAGGCCCGCACGAAGGGATCTTCATGTTGCAGCAGAAGAATTGCCGCCTGATCCGTCAGACCGCCGGCAGCATTCAGCGCCCAAAGCCGTTCCAGTGCCGCCTGTCCGGTGCTGCGAGGAAGCTCCTCCAGCAGTTGTGTGATGGTTCCCGAGGCCCTGCGGTCTCCCAGCAGACGAATGGCTGTCTGACGATGCCATTTCGAGGGATGATCGAGGGCGGCGATCAGCTCTGAGTTCAATACGGATGCAGAGAATGGTCGTTCGCTGGCGGTGGTTCGCTGCGACAGGCGGTCAGGCGTTGTCAGGCGATAAATTCGACCACTGGTGCGATGAATTCGACCGGCATAATGACTGCTGTGATCGATTCGCTGTTCGTACAGGTCGGCCACGTAAATGTCCCCATTCGGGCCGGTCTTGATGTCCACCGGGCGAAACCACGGGTCATCCGTTTTCAATACGCGTTCCACGTCTTCGGTTTCGAAGGAGGATTGATAAGGCCGAAAATGACTGAGAACCACCTGGCCCTGCAGGGGTTCGATACCGAATAGCTGTCCCCGGAATCGTTCGGGAAGCTGGCCCTCTTCGTAAATCACAAAATTGTGGGTAAAACGGGCGACGGAGTGATGCTTCATGTGCTCAAAAAAGCCAAAGGCCCAGGGATTTGACAATGGCCCGTGTTTGCCAAAGCCCTTGCGATAGTAGCCTCCCTGCACATAATGAAAGCCCCGCGTATCTCCACCATTGTGGCCGGAATAAATCCGCCCTTTGGCATCAATTTCGCAACCAAATGTGTTGCCTCCCCCTTCTGCAAACACCTCGTAAATCTGGTTTTCGGGGTGATAGCGCCAGATGATCTGACCCTGGGAGCGAACGGGTGGTTCCGTGCTTCCCGGACGCCGGACGACACCGGTAACGGTGCTTCCCTGCGCTCCGTACAACCAGCCGTCCGGGCCAAATCGCAGGCTGTTGATGACAGAGTGCGTATCCTCCAGTCCGAATCCCTCCAGCAATACTTCCGGATCTCCATCAGGGATGTCATCCTGATTGCGGTCGGCATAGAACAGCAGGTAGGGAGGATTCGTCACAAACACTCCGCCACGTCCGATGGCAAATGACGATGCGATGTTCAGGCCATCCACAAATGTTTTGTGGTCGTCGTAAACTCCATCGCCGTTCGTGTCTTCGTGAATGCTGATGCGATCCGCCCCTGGCACATGATTGGGCGGAGCCTTGGGCACTTTGTCGTAAACCGTCCGTAGAAACGTGTCACGGCTGACCATTGTCAGACCAGCCGGATCAGGGTACTGCCGATATTCCATGACCCACAGCCGGCCCCGTTCGTCCCATGACATGAACAACGGCTGAGCGATGTCGGGATCACCGAGGACCATTTGCACAGCGAGATCATCAGGTGCTTTGAAATGCGTGACAGCCTGTGCGGGGGACAGCGGGTCGGTGTCTCCGTTTCGTCGTGCGACGTAGCGGTCCACATCGTCCACCATGTCCACTCGGTGAAAGATGCCGCGGGCCGAGGCCAGTTCGTCGGTGAGTTCCTGCTGAGGGTCAATCCCGAAATCCCCTGGAGCCGCATTAGCCCAGGCCACGTCGTCACCGGGACGATACTGCCAGACGCCTTCCAGCCTTAAAGCCTCCCGTCGTCCTTCATTCATCAGGACAGGCGGGGCCACGCTGAAGTTCGGACGCGGATCATACTGGAAAACTCGTATCGCCACCGCCATGTATGCGCCGCCCTGCACCAGCGAAGATTCGACGGTGTAGCGTCCGCGTTCACCCAGTCCGCTGCGAAAGCTCGGTGGAAACTGACCTGCTACGCCAACCAGTTGTCCGGCAACCCATGACGAACGGGCATCATCCAGCGCCTCGATGAACAACGTCAGTTGCTGGCCATCCCACGATTTCGGGATGCGGACCAGAGTCCGGTACCAGGAGTAGCCGTCAATCGGCTGAAGGTCTCCGCCAGGCACGCTGCGCCACGCATCCGGGACCGCCAGGGACTTCCATGCGGCATCCTGCGCCGAAACTGCGTTCGCGGTCAGCAGCACGCCAACGAGCGAAGTCACCAGCGTCAGGCGCCGAAGCCATGTGAACCGTTGACGTGAAAACATGAATCAGCATCCAGGCAGGAGAATTGGTGGTGGGACGTGACGGAGGGCATTCGCAGGTTTTCCGGACTGAAGGCCCATGGAAGCCCGAGGCTCTGCCGTTTGTTTCTGTTGTGAGCATCTTGCGGTGGCCCGCAGACGCAGGCGTCAGACGTTGATACCCGGACGACGCCATTCGCAGATTCGGCGGCTGCGTCATATCGGGCAACTACGGAGTATGCCATTTCCCGCCATGGCTTTCCACACAGCGCTACACGATCGTTTCCAGACGAGGTCCGAAATATGCGGGGGCATCCTGATCTGAGCACGCAATGCGCTGGGAGCTTCGCGACCTGCCTTCTACAGGGCTGCAGGTATCACGTTCATGACTCGGGGATGGCCGGACCCGTTCTCACTACTGAACAGATACAGACAGGTCCGTGCTGCGGATGTGGCTCTGCCTCAACGGGTTCTGCTGATGGCGATTTGCTAAGTTCTGGCGGAACGCATCACAATCAGGCCCCCCAGAATCAGGACTCCACCAATAATCTGTGCTACCGAAAGTGGCTCGCCCAGCATCAGCCAGGCGGCGATGATCGCCACGACAGGGCTGAGATTCTGAAACATGGTGGCGTGCGCAGCTCCCGCAAGTTTGACGCCATAGCTCCACATCGGCAGGGCCAGCCCCGTTGACAACACTCCGGAATACAACAGGCACAAATCCATCGGGATCTCTTTGAGTAGTTCGAGGCTGGC
>JBDKIW010000099.1:0-3386 GCA_039796955.1 Planctomycetota bacterium | reverse complement strand
ATCGCCTGATCCATCGATTCGCAGGTAATCACCCCAAACGTGATGGGAACGCCAGTCTGCTGCATCGCCGCCATGATGCCCGAAGCCACCTGGCTGTTGATGTACTCGTGATGCGATGTGGAACCCTGGATCACAGCCCCCAGACAGACCACAGCCGCATACCGCCCGCTCTTAGCCAGCCGCGATGCCGCCAGAGGGATTTCAAACGAACCTGGCACCCAGACAACTGTGATCGCCTGCGCGCTGCCGCCATGCCGCACCACAGTCTCTATCGCGCCCTCCAGCAGCCTTCGCGTGATCAGGTCGTTGAATCGGGAAACAACGATGGCAAATCGAGCATCGCCGGCAGTCAGAGTCGCAGAGATTTCAGTGGCTTGAGCATTCATAGTGACGGTTTCTCACGTTCAGACTGTTTGGTCAGGCGGATGCAGAGCTTCGGAAAGTGGCAGGCAGAGTACGCCCGGCCCCTGAGAATTATCCGAGGTTCATCGACAACAGAAACTCTTCATTCGACTTTGTTCGCTTCAATTTGTTGACCAGCAGCTCCATGGCATCCACCGGGTTCATTTCATTCAGCACCCGACGCAGAACCCACGTCAGCTTCAACTCGTCCTCGTTCAACAGCAACTCTTCACGACGAGTCCCGGAACTGTTGACATCAATGGCCGGCCAGACTCGCCGATCCACCATCCGTCGGTCAAGATGCAGCTCGGTGTTGCCGGTCCCTTTGAACTCTTCAAAGATCACGTCGTCCATGCGACTGCCGGTGTCGACAAGCGCTGTGGCAATGATTGTCAGACTGCCGCCTTCTTCCACGCACCGAGCAGCTCCGAAGAAGCGTTTCGGGTGCTGCAGCGCATTCGCATCCACGCCGCCGGAAAGCGTCTTTCCTGAGTTGGGGATTTCGGTATTCCAGGCCCGAGCCAGCCGCGTGATGCTGTCCAGAAAAATAATGACGTCGTGACCGTACTCCACCATGCGTTTGGCTTTTTCGATCACCATTTCCGCCACCTGAATGTGACGCGATGGCGGCTCGTCAAAGGTGCTGCTGACCACTTCGCAGTTGCGACCTTTCAGCTTGCGTTCCATATCGGTGACTTCTTCAGGACGCTCATCGATCAACAGCACGATCACGTAAGCGTCCGGGTGATTCTGCAAAGTGGCTTTGGCCATCTGCTGCAACAGCACCGTCTTACCGGCTCGCGGCGGGGACACAATCAATCCGCGCTGTCCCAGTCCAATCGGTGCCACAAGATCGACAACTCGCGTGCTGATAAATTCGGCGTTGTCGGCCAGCCGCAGACGCTGCTCGGGATGCAGCGGTGTCAGATCATCAAAGAAGACTTTGTTGGTGAGCAGATTCGGGTCTTCCCCGTTAATCGCCTCGACTCGCAACAACGCGAAGTAGCGTTCGTTCTCTTTCGGCGGACGGATCTGTCCTGCCACCGTGGCCCCGGTTCGCAGTCCGAACCGTCGAATCTGGCTGGGGCTGACATAAATGTCGTCAGGGCAGGGCAGGTAGTGATAGTCAGGACTGCGCAGAAACCCAAAGCCGTCCGGCAGAATCTCCAGCGTGCCTTCCCCGAACATCAACCCGTTCATCCGGGTGCGTTCTTTCAGAATCCGAAAAATCAGATCCTGTTTCTTCAGACCGTGGAATTCCGTGAGCTGATCCTGTTCGGCAATCGCAATCAGCTCTTTCATCGACATGCGCTGCAGATCGGCAATGTTGATCTGGCCTTCCTCAGGCAACGCAAATGCCTCTGACGTCGGCTTGTCAAGCTCCTCAGCAGGCGTGCGTTCATCAGATCGACGCTGCAATCGAGGATGGCCGGTACGGGAATCTTCTGGACGGGGGGTTCTGGACGACATGGCCGCGCTGGGCCTCCGGGACAGGATGATGGATGGGTTTCACCGGGAGCATGAAGACGGGAAATAGAAAACGCAGACTCCGGTGCAGCCGACGTTTTCAGCTCAGTTCGCAGGGTAGATGCAATCGTTGAATTACTGTGGGGGCAGACTGGCGGGGATCGCAGTGCGGTCCGCTGTTCTGTCGCTGGAAGTTGAATCAGACCGCGGGGACGTCCGCAGTATGGTGGCAAGGTGCTGTTGAAACTGTGCTGCGGAATTCTCCAGCGTCCCGGAATTGTCCACAACGAAGCCACAGGCCTGTCGCTTCTTTGCCAAATCCCACTGAGACGCCTCGCGACGGGCCAGCTCGTCCGCTGTCCAGCCACGCTGCAAAAACACACGCTGCTGCCGCAACACCAGCGGCGTGTCGATAAAGATCAAACCATCACACTCCGCCGCCCAACCCGCCTCCAGCAGCAGGGCAGCATCCAGCAATACAGCGTCCACATCCTGCGGAGCCTGTTGAATCTGTCGATGTATCTCGGCACGAATCCCCGGCCGAACCAGCTCGTTCAGCGCGGCTAGATTCTGCTGAGATTCCGGCGTCGACCCGAACACCAGCGAACCCAGTATCCTTCGATCAATCTCGCCGTTTTCACCCAGAATCGATGAACCAAAGCGTTGCACCAACGCCTGGCGAACCGCGGCCTGCTGCAGTTGCTGATGCCCGATCCGATCCGCATCAACCACCGACAACCTGAAACCCGAAATCGCCCGGAACACAGATGATTTCCCGGCCCCTACTCCGCCAACCACACCGACCACAACGCGCCGCACGCCAGGGTTTCCAGCGTTCGTTGCCTGCTGCAACAAGTTGTTTTCGTTGGTGGAAATAATCGCGACTGCGGATGAAAAGACCGTCGGCCCAGCCGACCCGCACACTCCCTGCAGGTCCACACAGACCAAACCCCGCACCCCACACAATGACCGATACACCAACAGGAATGCCAGCCAATAATGCCAACAAGCCTGTCGTCGTCAGCCAGACATGCACCTGGTGCAGGAATGTCGCCTTCCTCATGAAGGCCGCTGTGCAACACGGTATAATCCGAAAAACGGGGGAAATGTCAAATCGCCACTCTTCAGACCGGGGAAATTCCGGAAAGAATTCGCAGGCGTTCAGAAAAGGGGTCAGAAACCAATCGCCAAATGGACCGAAGGGTGCTCCGCACTATTGGGGTCAGAAAAGGGGTCAGGAACCAATAGCCAAAAGGCCCGTAGGGTGCTCCGCACTATTGGGGTCAGAAAAGGGGTCAGGAACCAATAGCCAAATGGCCCGAAGGGTGCTCCGCACTATTGGTTCCTGACCCCTTTTCTGCCCCCTGCCCACTTTTCTGAACCACTCGACATCCCACTACCGCGAAATCCACAGCAGCAGGCAATACACGCCCCCAAGAAACCCCAGAGTCTTGGCGAACATGACGGCGGCCGATTTCAGTATTTTCTCAGGCAACTCGAACCGCGTGGCGGAGTAC
>JBDKIW010000098.1:0-4397 GCA_039796955.1 Planctomycetota bacterium | reverse complement strand
GACAAGCGTTCAAGACTTGTGGACCGCCTGTTGCTGGAGCCTGAGTTTGCGGATTTCTGGGCGAACAAGTGGGTCGATCTGCTGCGTCCGAATCCCTACCGCGTGGGGATTAAGGCGGTCTTTAATTATGACCACTGGATTCGGCAGTCGTTTCATGATCGCAAGCCGTGGGATCAGTTTGTACGTGAGTTACTGACGGCGCGGGGCAGTACGTTTCGCAATGGTGCGGTGACACTGTTTCGGGATCGTCGTGAGCCTGAGGAAGTCACCACGCTGGTGAGCCGCCTGTTTGTGGGAGTTCGGCTGGAATGTGCCAAGTGTCATCATCATCCTTTCGAGGTTTGGGGGCAGGACGACTTCTACAGTTTCTCTGCTTACTTCGCGCAGATTGGTCGGAAGGGAACGGGCTTATCGCCTCCGATCTCGGGGTCTGAGGAATTCTTTTTCGCGGGGACGCGGGGCAGTGTGAAGCATCCGGTCACAGGGGCTGAGATGTCTCCGCGGCCGTTGTTTGGCGAAGCCCCGGCGGCTGACAGTCATGAGGATGCGCGTGAGGCCCTGGCGGCGTGGATCACATCACCCGAGAATCACCTGTTTGCGCAGGTGATGGCCAATCGGGTGTGGGCGGATCTGATGTCACGGGGACTTGTGGACCCGGTGGATGATTTTCGAGCGACCAATCCTCCGTCGAACGGACCGCTTCTGAAAGCGCTGGGAGAACATTTTCGGGATTCCGGGTTTTCGCTGACTGAGCTGGTGCGGGTGATTGCCAATTCGCACGTGTATCAGTTGTGTTCCCTGCCGAACGAGACGAATTCCGGGGACACGCGGGCGTTTTCGCGTCATTACCGACATCGGCTGCGGGCTGAGGTGTTGCTGGATTCGATGAGTCTGGTCACCGGGATTCCGCAGGAGTTCGAGGCCATGCCGCCGGATTCCAATTCCCGACAGATCTGGACTCATCGTTCGGACTCACTGTTTCTGGACACTTTTGGTCGGCCGGATCCCAATCAGGATCCACCGTGCGAGAGGACGACTGATTCAACGGTTGTGCAAAGTCTGCACCTGATGAATTCAGAAAAACTCTATGCAGAGGTGACAAGTGACAGGGGAACGATCAAAACGCTGGCCGAAACTCAGAAAACAGCGGATGAGCTGGCGACGGAGTTGTATCGGCGTGTGTTCAGTCGCGATCCGGTTCCCGAAGAGCGACAGTTGGTTCAGCAGTTACTGGGGGTTGAGGGGGCAGGTCGGCGACAGGTTCTGGAGGACCTGATGTGGGCCATGCTGAATTCTGCCGAGTTTGTGATTCAGAATTAGTGTTGAAAGTTGTCTGCGGCTGTCGGGGAAATCGGAAGCCGTTCGGATGATTGTCAGCGTTCTCTGCGGTTGCGGGGGGCGAGCGGATTTTTGATGGGAGAGATGCAATGACTTTGCTTCGACGATGCGACGGAGTAACTCGCCGCGATGCCATCCAGCTGGGCCTTGGTGGATTCTTCGGAACGGGGCTGGCTGGCGGTTTGCGTGCCGTTGCTGAGACTCAGCAGTCTGGTGGTCCGGCGCCGGTGGCGAAGAGCTGCATCCTGATCTGGATGGATGGCGGTCCGACGCATTTTGAGACGTTCGATCCGAAACCGGATGCGCCTGCGGAATACCGTGGTGAGTTTTCGGACATTGAAACGGCAGTCACGGGTGTGAGTTTTTCGGAGCACATGGTCAGGCTGGCGGCCAGTCTGAATGACTACGCAATGATTCGCTCCATTCGTCATGATCAGGGCAATCATGGAGCGGGCAATCACTACATGATGACGGGTGCTCCGCCGCGAATTCCGGTCGGGTGCGGTGCCTTTGTCAGTTTTCATCCCAGTATGGGTTCCGTTGTGGCTCGTGAACTGGGGCGGGACAATGGCTTGCCGGCTTACTTCAGTATGCCGCAGATGTCACGTTCGGGGGGCCCGAATTTTCTTGGTGCGCGTTACGCTCCGTTTGTGGTGGGTGATGATCCCAACAACAAGCGATTCAAGGTGCGGGATGTGGCGTTGCCTCGCGAATTGAGTGAGGTTCGATTTACGTCGCGCACGGATTTGCGAGCGAAGGTGGATCGTATGGTGCGACTGCAGGATGAGGCTGCAGGCGATCCTGTTCTGGCCTTCGATGAGTATTTCCGTCAGGGGCATGAACTTGTGACGTCCCCGGAGGCGCAGAAGGCGTTTGATGTGCATCAGGAGCCGGATGCGATTCGGGACCGCTACGGGCGGAACAGTTTCGGGCAGCGCTGCCTGCTGGCTCGACGACTGGTGGAAGCCGGTGTTCCGTTCATTACGGTGTATGACGGTGGCTGGGACCATCACAGTGATATTTTCGGGACGTTGCGAAAGCGTCTGCCGGAGTGGGACAATTCGGTGGCGACTCTGATTCAGGATCTGAAAGAGCGCGGCATGCTGGATTCCACGCTGGTGGTGGCCCTTGGCGAATTCGGAAGAACTCCGAAGATTTCCACGTTATCCGGTCAGAGTACACCGGGCCGGGATCACTGGGCCAATGCGATGTCGGTGCTGATGGCAGGAGGTCGGACTCCTGGTGGTGCGGTCATCGGTGCGACGGACCGAAAAGGGTTTTCTGCGGTGGATCGCGTCCTGTCGCCCGAAAACTTTGTGTCCACGATCTACCACAAGATGGGAATTGATCCGAACAAAGTTGTGTACACACCAGAAGGGCGTCCAACTCATCTGGTCAGTGATCCCACACCGATTCGCGAGTTGATCTGACCGGGGCGGAATGTTGATGAACAGGTTCAGTGCTGTCGTCCGGAGAAGACTGTGCTTGCTGCTCGTGCTGCTCACCTGCGGGTTATGCAGTGCTCAGGTTTGGGGGCAGGCAAGTCCAGCGGTGGAGCGATTGATTCCTTCCGGAGGTCAGCGCGGGACCACTGTCAGAGTGCGTCCTGCGGGCAGCGTGGGTGACGGGGATATTCGCTGGGTTACGGACTCGGGACAACTCACGTTTGCACTGAGCGAAAAACGAGATACGGTGGACATCAGCATTGACCCTGCCGCGCGTCCCGGAGTTCACTGGGTGCGTGTGTGCAATGCCGTGGGGGCGACGGAATGGAAGCCGTTTCTGGTCGGCATTGTTCCGGAGATTTCTGAGACGGAGCCGAACGCGAGGCTGAGCGAAGCAATCGTTCTGCCGGGGCCCAGTGTGACGGCCAATGGAGTCCTGGAGAAGGCAAATGACGTGGATACGTATTCCGTATCCCTGACGCGGGGGCAGACGCTGGTTGCCAGCCTGCTGGCGAACCGGATTCTGAATTCGCCGATGGATGCCGTGTTACAGGTTGTGGATCGGCGAGGCACGGTGGTAGCGCAGAATGATGACGATTGCAGTTTCGATCCTCTGGTCACCTTTACGGCTCCGGAAGACGGACTTTGGTTTGTGCGGGTCTTTGCCTTTCCGGCGGCCCCCAACAGTACGATCGGATTTGCTGGCGGTGCGGACTACGTGTATCGGCTGACAATGACGGCCGAAGGATTTGTGCACCACACGGTGCCTCTTGTGCGGCAGGCTGGCAGCGGTGAGCAGCGATTTCAGCTGCGGGGCTGGAATCTGAGTGTGCAGGAATCGGTTCTGGGGCCACGGGAATCGACATTGGCGGGGCAGTTTGCAGTTCCCTGGACGGTTCATGAGACTGAGGAACCTGTGAATACGGATCCGGAGTCGGATGGTCCGCAGCGGCTGACCGTTCCTGTGGCTCGCAGCGGTCGAATTCAGTCGGCAGAGGCCGAGGACTTTGTGGTGTCGGCGAAGAAAGGGCAGTCGTTGCTGATTCGGGCTGAGGTTCAGCGGTTTGGTTCGTTGCTGGATCCGGTGCTGACAGTACTGGACTCAGCCGGCAAAGTGATTCGGGAAGCGGATGACATTGATGGTGAGAATCCGGATGCGCAGCTTGAGTTTACGGCGCCGGAGGACGGAGAGTACACGATTCGAGTGCGGGATCGGTACCTGGCCCATGGAGAGCGATATTTTTACCTGCTGCGTTGCCTGGAGATTCGGCCGGAGGTGTTGGCCAGTGTGAAGTCCACAGCCTGGGCAATTCCAGCCGACAAGCCTCTGGAGATCGCCGTGACCGTGGACAGACGGCATGGGTTTGCCGAGGTGCTGAGTTTTCGGGTGGAGGGGCTTCCTGAGGGATTGTCAGCGGAATGCCCTGTTTCGGCGAAGGATGGAGATTCGTCAAAAGCAGTCACCCTGCGAATTTCCGGTACCGTGTCGCAGCCATGGTCCGGGGAATTCCGCATTGTCGCCGAAACGGATCAGAGTCGACGTGTGGTGCCTGTGACCTGGATGGCCCCGGATCGGACGACGAAGACCAGTTTCTGGCTGACGGCACCAGCAGG
>JBDKIW010000097.1:0-33421 GCA_039796955.1 Planctomycetota bacterium | reverse complement strand
CCGGCGACGCCGTTGACTGCGTACAGATGACTGCCCCCGAATTCCGCATGCGTATGCCCCACGAGGACCAGCAGGTTGCCAGCCGCTTTGAGGTCCATGGAGACGCACTGCTCAACATTCTCCACCTGACCGAGCGCCGTGATCAGCAGCGTGGAAGGAATCGCCACGGTCCGTCGTTGACCACCAGCATCTTCGTAGCTGAATTCGTTGTTCAGACTGTCCTTACCACTGACGAACGGAGTGCCAAAGGCCACCGCAATGTCCTGACAACCCACGGCGGCACGCACAAGTGTCCCGAGAGTCTCCGGACGCTCTGTGTTGCCCCAGCAGAAGTTGTCCAGAATGGCGATGCGTTCCGGGTCGGCACCCGTTGCCACACAGTTCCGGACGGATTCATCAATCGCTGATGCCGCCATCCAGTACGGATCGCGGTCACCAAAATGCGGATTGATGCCGCACGACACGACGAGGCCTCGCGACGAGGTCAGGTCCGGTCGCACGACGGCGGCATCGGACGGGCCGTCGTTGCAGACGCCTGTCAGCGGCTTGATCACACTGCCAGCCTGGACTTCATGGTCATACTGCCGAATGATCCATTCTTTGCTGGCTACATTCAGTGACCCCAGGATTCTTTTGAGGTCTGAAGAGTAATCCGTACGGGTCAGCAGTGCCGATTCAGCCGCCGACGTCGCAGTCTCGGCCGCAATTTCGTACACCGCTTCGCGAATCACGGGTGGCCGTCCGTCATGCAGGAACGCCATGCTCAGACTGCCCACCTGCTGGTCACCGTATTTCAGCACCAGTTGCTGAGTGTCTGTGAATTGTCCGATTGCCGTGGCTTCCACCCCTTCGGATGCACACAGCGTCTGAAACTCTGCCCAGTTCTTTTCCGGCACTGCCAGAACCATCCGCTCCTGGGCCTCAGAGATCCAGATTTCCGTGTAGGACAGACCGGAGTACTTGAGCGGCGCCCGATCCAGCCAGACCTCCGCGCCCGTTTCTTCACCCATTTCGCCGACAGCACTGCTGAAGCCACCAGCTCCGCAGTCCGTGATGGCTGAATACAGGCCGCGATCACGCGCGGCCAGCAGCACGTCCATCATCATCTTTTCTGTGACCGGGTTACCGATCTGTACGGCTCCGCCGCTGATCGACTCGCTTTCTTCCGTGAGTTCCACCGAGGAAAAGGTGGCGCCGTGAATTCCGTCGCGACCTGTTCGCCCGCCGACAGCCACAATCAGATCGCCGGGGCTGACGTGCTTATCGCATTTGTCGACCGGAATCATGGCGACGTTGCCGCAGTACACCAGCGGATTGCCGAGGTAGCGGTCGTCAAAGCAGACGGCCCCGTTGACCGTGGGAATTCCCATGCGGTTGCCGTAGTCCCGGACACCCGAGACGACGCCCTGCATCACCGCTCCGGGGTGCAGCACGCCTGGTGGCAATTGCTCCGCCGGATAGTCCGGGCGTGCAAAGCAGAAGACGTCGGTATTGCAGACCGGTCGCGCACCAAGACCGGTGCCGAGCGGATCGCGAATCACGCCACCAAGGCCGGTGTTGGCCCCGCCGTACGGTTCGATGGCCGATGGGTGATTGTGCGTTTCGACCTTGATGCAGACATTCTGACGTTCGTCAAACCGGACAATCCCGGCGTTGTCCTTGAACACACTCACGCACCAGTCGTCACTGCCCAGCGACTTGCGAATGCTGACGGTCGCGGCAAAAATCGTTTCCTTCAGCATGCTGTTGAAGTGATGATCCCGCAGCACCTTCCCACTCTGAGTTTCCACGTAGTGAATGCGGCCACCGAGCGTCTTGTGCGAGCAGTGTTCGCTCCATGTTTGCGCGACTGTCTCCAGTTCGATATCGGTGGGGTCTCGCTGCAGGCTGACAAAGTGATCCCGCACAGTCCGCATTTCCGCAATGCTGAGATACAACTGACCCTGGCGGCTCAGCACCATCAACTGCTCATCGTCCATCTCGCGGATTGGTACTGTCGTCAGTCGCAGTCGATATTCAGACCCCAGTGACAGGTCACGAATCTTCAGCGCACCACGCACCACGTACTCAATCGCGTCATTGGCCAGCACCTTGCGACAGACCTGATTCAGACGCTGAGCATCCAGTTCGCCTGACAGCCAGTATCGCCGACACGTGGCCACATGCGTCGCCGGGATATCCATTCGACGAATGGCCGCAAGTGCGTTCTCCGCCACCGAATCCGTGACGCCGGGATGAAACAGCACGTTCAGCAGCGTTTCGGACAGCAGCGTTTCGGGGGCGGCGAGGCCTGCTTCCGATGTTGCACCCGTGAGTTCTGAGAGTCGGTACTGCTCTGTCACCGGATCGGCCAGCAACCGGGAGGCCACCTTGTCGATCTGCTCAGCCGCCAATTCCCCCTGGATCAGAAACGTCCGCGCAGCCCGCACGCCCTGAAGTCCCGCAAGCCCCTGACTGCGGGCACTGGCAAGCACTCGCTGACCTTCATAGTCCTTCTCGCTGCCAATCGGCAGGATTTCGACTTCCCAGAGCATAAACGAACGTATCCGAGCAAAGGAAAACGGGAACCGGAGCACCACGAAACCCATCGCCGTTGCAGAGAACGTCGTTCGTGGCCAACCCCATCAAAACCCACGCGGCGGCACTGTCCGCGGGTGACGCAGTATTCCACGGCCGGGACCAGAGTACAAGAAACGAAGCAAGCGGAATCCCGATTCCGCGATTGGTTTCGCAGGAAGCGGAAAACAGGCAAACCTGACGGCCTGCGACGCTTCAGTCAGGCCTCGTCGGGCCCCGGCAGGCGAATTTCCCCGTTTCTCTATTCTGCCTGATGCGAATAATCGTAAAGTTCGCTACAGACGGATGCCGATGAACCCTCCAAAGTCCCGGTGGCCGACTGCGCAGTCCGCAGCACTCGCCACAGATCGGCAGTTTCTGCCGGACTGAGAATTCAACAACCGAGAGTCTTTCTGCGGTGGACTTCCGCCGTTGGAACCTTTCGCGGTACAACAGAACCGGCCGGACGGAGTCCAGCCATTGTCGCTATGGAAGGCCGCTTTATGACCGATGCACTCAGCCTCGCCCTGCAGAAAATCGCGGACGGAGACTCTTCTGCCGCCGTCGCCATGCAGCCAGCGTCGCCCATCGCTCCGCCGCTGCAACCTGCGCCCGCTCTTCAGGTGACACCTGCTCCGCTGCCGACTGCTGTCGTCGAACCGCCTGCCCGGGACATGGCTCCGCCGGAGATTCTGCCAATGACCGCTCGACCGGCGGCCAGTGCACCAGTGGTTCCCATGCCGACGGTGGCCCAGACGGCGCCGCTGACGCCTCCGCCAGTTCCGGCATTGCGGATGGAGACTGTCATGCCCGAATCACCAGCGATCAGTGGCAATCGTGCGGCCGTCGCAGCCGGACTCGCCAGACTTGCGATGCCCGCTGCAGAATCCGCCCAGCAGCAGATTCCGCTGGAGTCCCCGGCCGCGACCAGTTCCACCCCGCAACTCACACCAGCAACCACGAATGTGCCGGTCGCCGCGCGTTCCAGTCGTTCATGGATCGACTGGCTGGCGCCGATGCAGGAATATCGCACCATACTTGCCGCCGTCGTCGTCGTCGCTGTCGTGGCCGTCGTCTGGAATGACACTCGCACGGCGTCAGTCACGGAAATCGACAATTCCAGCGCTGAGATCAATATCGAACAGTTGCTGGAGGAATTCGAAACCGCGGATCAACGGGCCAGCGAACGCAATGCCCGCCGCGCACGCGAACTGGCGGAACAGCAGGAGGAGCCGGATTTTCTGGAAACCCCCGAAATGCCAACCTCCGGAGTTCCGTCCCGCCAGCGAGCCGCAGTCTATTCCCAGGAATCCACGACATCGGAACGAGCTTCCGATGCCGCGGTGTATCCCGATCAGAATACCGATGTCGAACAGCCACAACCCTCGATCCGTGCGGAACAGGATGAGCCTCCGCGGCCAGTCCGATTCACCGGCAGAATTCAACCGATGGAATGAACCGACCTGAGACGACCGCCCGTCTGCGATTCTTTCGCCACGATTTGAAGTTCAGTCCGACAGACAAAGGAATGCCCGCCGACTGTCGCGGACGTCAGGATTCAGCCTGACAGGGCGGTCATAAACGACGAAACAAATCCACAGGACGCTGAACACCCCCGAATTCACCAGACCCTGCCAGCAACCCGTCTCGCGGAATCCTGCTGCAAACCACTAATATCCCGGACGCTCGACTCCGGGACTGAAACCCGCAGCAGGTCTGCTCAGAGTAAGGACTGCAACCATGTACGAAGCCTACTGGACACTGAAAGGCCGTCCGTTTTCGCAGACGGCCGAACCTGCCTTTTTCTACCGCAGCCGCAGCTGCCAGACTGCGCTGCTGCGAATCCGCTATGCGGTGGAAAATCTCTGTGGCCCTGTGCTGGTTCCCGGCCTGTCCGGGACCGGAAAATCCTGCCTGGTGCGCTACTTTGCTTCGGAATTTCCGAGATTACGACCGTTCGTGCATCTGGTGTTCCCCACGCTGGCTGCTGAAGAGCAGCTGCGGATGATTCACACGGAACTTTGTGAAGAAGGCGCGTTGTCGCAGGGCCCGATTGATGCCGTCCTGCGGGAGATTCGCACGGCGTTGCGAAGGCACGCGTCGCAGGGGCGACGCCCGATTCTGTTTTTCGACGACGCCCAGTTGATGACCGATGACGGGTTCCAGCAAGTGCTGCAGCCACTGCTGAGCCTCGCCGAATCCGATGCGAACATCCAGCTGACTGTCCTGCTGGCGGGGCAGCCTTCGCTGACGGCCCGCATTCGTCGGTTTGGTCAGATCAGTGAACGCATCACGGTCACGACACCTCTGAACGGCTTCACCGCGGCTGAGACAGCCGAATACGTGGGGATCTGTCTTCAGCAGGCGGGCTGCACGCGTCCGATATTCTCCGAAGACGCCCTTTCGCGACTCTTCGACGTCTCCTCCGGAAATCCTCGCCGAATCAATCGCCTGTGCGATATGGCACTGCTTGTCGGCTTCGCGGAGCAGAAAAGCCAGATCTCCGCTGATGATATCGACTCCATCGCCGGTGAGCTGCTGCCCGCCGCCGCCTGAGAATAGAAAAGGGGTCAGGTCTCTTTTCCCCTTCCCCTCGTTTCGCTCCGTCGAAACGTTCCCTTTTCCTTTGCACAGCCGCAGGACTCAAACCGACACTTTCTGACGAGCACTTCGAAATCGACTCGAAATCGCCTCGGAACTGCCACCCTGTCATCGGTTCGATATCCCGGGTACAGCCAGGAGCGACCGGCGCAATCCGTCAGACCACGGTCGAACAATGGGTACCAGCCCGATGTCGTGTATCGGACAAATCTGACCCTGAACCACCAGTGTCCTGACGGAGCTGCCCGTACTGAACGTTTGGATTAAGGGTGTGAGATACAGCGCTCTCGGGACTCGGCAGTAGCCGTCACCCTGCCGATTTCTGGCACAGCACAGTGGCGCGTTCGGCACAACAACGCGTTCAAAAATGCACACTGCACGCATTCGCCATCGCACCGTGTGGACCGTGCGGACCGTGCGAGTCGCGGACGTGGGGGGAAGCGGCGCAGTGAATCTGCAGACTACTTAGCCCGTATTCCCTTCCCGAAGCCGACTCTTCGGGCTTGAAGACACGCAGGGGCCACGTGTGTCGAAGCACCAGTACCCAACAGAGCATCCATCCACATTTCCAGGCCCACGCCGCTGTGCTGATCCGGTTCAGTAACCGCGCCGTGATAGGGCAACGAAGCATGGCGTGGAACAACCGGGATCTCCAATGCTCCCGATAAAACGAAAAAGAGCGACCTGTTCACAGGTCGCTCTGGAGATCCATCCCGTTGGAAGGAGATACCTTCGACGGATTATTTTTTACGGCGCTTCAGATAGAAGCCAGTGCACAGCAAACCAACTAAAGCGATCGAGCTCGGTTCGGGAACCGAATAAACCCCGTGCAGCTCAATGTTATCCAACCATGCCTGAGTCGTTACTGGAAGGGTCGTTCCAGAGGTCTTCTTGTAGTACACTCGGAAGTTCAATGCCTGAGTCGTACTGGAATCAAATATGATGGGTGTGGCAAATGTGAACTCGTTGTTCGCGAAGACACGCTGGTTCAGGGTTCCCGTATTCGCTTCGCCCAACCGCACCCATGTGCCGGAGCCGATGCTGTAGTCGATAGCGGCGTAAATCTCATTCCCGAAGCCGTCGCTCCCATTCGCCCTGGCCAGGTCGAACTTGATACTCGTCAACTTGATGAAATCGTTGGTGAAAGCTCCCGCAACCGCGCTGACAGAAAACGTATTACGACGAATAGTTGGGGTCTGGAAATTCGCCGAGTTCTCGTACGCCGTGTTGTTAATGTTCGATTGGGTCCGCCAGGCGTTGAAAGCAGTACCAGTGGAATTCGTCGCTGCAGCACCATTGATCCCATAGCTTCCATTGACGCCCGCGTTAGCGAAGCTTGTAGCCGAGAGGTACCCGCCATACGTGGGTTTGGAGTTACCCGGGTCAGTGTTCTCCCATCCGGTAAACGCCGCCGGCGCACCGCTCGTCTCAAAGCGGTATGCACCCAACAACACTCCCGCACTTGCAGAATCCGCAAGGGCAAGAATCAACCCGAACAAACCCAGATACTTCAGCATTTTCCACCTTCACGAACCAAATGTTCCGGAAACTTGAATTTCTCGATCTGTCAGTAGACGAGGCAGCACTATCCAGCGCGTCAGCGTTCACGGAAATCCTGAACCGGGTCCGTTGACCCGCTGCGTGATGCGGGGGCAGCGGGCAAATGTCGCTGTGTTCAGCTATCCTGAGTCCCGACCATCGAAGCCACCGACTGAAAACACAGACGGTTCACTAATCACGAGATTTCTGGAAACCCACCCCGGTTTTTTTTTGGAAGCGGCTGTATTTCCCAAAAACAGAAAAAAGAATTATTTTGTTGCAATGGCCCAGTGTTCCGGGGGGGGGCGCGGGGAATAAAAAAGGGGTCAGGTCTCTTTTCCGGGGCAGATCACTGCAGCACACCCAGGGCGGCGCCAAAAATCAGTACGCCCACGGTCAGTGCTGTTGCCGCGGCCAGCAGTACCGCGGCGGCGGCGAGGTCTTTGACCTGACCGGCCAGCGGACGCCATTCCGGTGACACGAGGTCGGTCAGGAATTCCAGCGCAGTGTTGAACGTCTCTGCCACCCAGACGAGTCCTGTGGCCAGCAGCACGAGGGCCCAGTCCCGGGGCGAACGCAGCGAGAACGCACCGAGGACCAGCACTGCGACTGTCGCCAGCAGATGCAATCGCGCGTTCGGTTGGGTCCGGAGCAGTAATTGCAGCCCGCGAACGGCAAATCCGAAGCTCTGCCACCACCGACGAACGCTGAGTGTCCTGCGTTCCTTCATCACAAACGTGCTCCCCAAATCTGGCCTGTTCGTGCGCTGATGCGCTCTGAGTCCCAAGGCACATGATAGGGTTGGGCACGGTGCTTCCAAGCGACCGTCAGTCACGAGGCACGGAAACTTCGGGGGCACTCAGACGAAGTCGGAGTAGTTGAGGTAGTTCGGGGAATGGTGTGGGATGATGTGATGCGCGACTGGCGGGGGGTGGAATTTCAAAGGCTGGGCATGGAAGCTGGCAGATTGTGCACGCTGCCGAGGGCGACTTCGGGATCATTATGTCGCAGAATTAAAGTGCCTTATTGGTGGGGCGTCATTTTGAATTGGCAGGGTGTAAAGTTTTTGCCTGCCTGTTGTGTGGCGCTGTAAGGGATTTGTAACATGGTGGTTTCGAGGCCAGTGTTTCGTTGGGAGCGTGACTTTGGTTGTGTCGCAGAAAATAGTTGCAAAAAGCGTGTTTTTCTGTGTTTCGTCGCACAACGAGGGACATTAATCAGCATGCTGAAACAGGACCAGCGAGTCGGATTTGTGCGCCGTCTGGAGATTAGGGAATTTGGGATAAAACCTTACCTATTTTACTTGAATGGGGAATCCGTCCCTGAGTATACAGGGGCGGCATTGTTGTCCTGGTGGCAGTTGTTGAAAGCTGCACCTGGCGATGCGTTGATTCGATTCCTGCAGTGTCATGACAAGTCCCGCCAATTTATCTGCGATGGCGCGTGTGGCAGTCTGATCGGATCAACGGTGTCCTGAATTCAGATTATGGGAGTAGATTATGCGACAGGTTAGTCATCGTTCCCTCCTGGCATTGGCATTGACCATCGGGGGACTTCTTTTGGGGGGAGCGTCTTGCTCTGCCTCGATCATTCAGTTTGCTGGGGCTCTTGAGCCTCAGGCCGCCGGACCACCGGTGCCAACCGGAACTGGATACTCCATGGCGATTGTCAACACGGTAGCTCGCACGCTGTATTTTGAAACTCAGTGGTCAGGTTTGAACAGCACCGTGAGTGCCTCGCACATCCATGCGAAGGGCGGGGTGACTCCTTTTGTTTATCCCACCAGCAACTGGGCGGTGGCTCTGAACATGTCCGGGATTCCCACAGGCACCTCAGGATTCTTCAGCAAGAACTACGGCATTGCTGATCTTGGATCGGGCTATGTTCGGCAGGAGAATGGGCTGGCGGGGACTGTGACTGTGTTCACGACGGCTGAGCGCGAACTGGCGTTTGACAATCTCGTGACCTATCTGGGCAGTGGTCAGGCTTATTTCAACCTGCACACGTCCGGTGCCAACCCCGGTGGTTCTCTGGCGAACTTCTACCATGTCGTTCCGGAACCGGGCTCCGTGGCCCTGATGGGTGTCGTTTTCTCCGGATTCGGATACCGGGCGCTGCGTGCACGTCGCCGCCGTGCCTGTGCTTCGGTAGCGTAGGCACCGCATACTAGGATTCATGCCGCGTTGTTGTTATCATGCTTCGATAGTCTGCTACGATTTTGACACTGTCTGTCAGGTACGTTGCTGGATTCCGGGCTCTGAATTTGCAGCGTACGCAGGTCTGCCAGCTACGTGTCAAATCGATGGCCCGCCATTCTTTATTCGGAATGGCGGGCTTTTTTGTTGACAGACGGAGCGGTGGGAGTTGGTGACGCGGCTGTGGAGCTGTGTCGGGCGGTTGCTGCTCTCGTCACTGAAGAATTATGCAAAGGCGGCGGAGCAGGGGACTGAGGTGCTGTGGAGCCTCGCTTGTCGTCGGACGTTTCGTGCGGGTGCCTTGTGTCTGCCGGGGGGGCTCGCGGTCGTCTTTCCGCGTTGCACCATGCGCTTCAGCTGAAAAGTCCCCATCGACTTTCCGTTAGACATCGCCTGCGGATCGAATCCGCATGAAACTTCGCTGTCTTGTGCTTGCGAGCAGACTTTGGGGCGCATCCATGCCGCGGCGGATTCCGCCAGCGCAGACGCCGCATAGGGTACTGACGCAGGAGGCCGCTGGAAGTTTCTGACGCACGGGCTTGCGGAATCACCCGCTGGTCGGATCCCCGTTTGAAGTTCTCCAGAATTCTCGATAAAGTCCCGTCAGGAAACGACATTCTGCGGAGCACTTGGCTTCTGGTACAGGTCGAGGAAACGTTCTGCAGCTTTTTTAAAGACGGACCACATGCTTCAGGTACAACTTCCGGATGGAAACGTAATCGACGTTGCTGACACTGCGACGGCGCTGGATATTGCCGCGGGGATCAGCGAGCGACTGGCAAAGGCCACCGTCGCGGCCAGCATTCAGGGGACGATCGTCGACGCCTTTCGCCCGCTGGCGGAGTTGACGGACCTGCGACCGGTGCCGGTGCGACTGATTACAGAACGTGACCCGGAGGCTCTGGGCGTGATGCGGCATAGTTGCGCCCACATCATGGCTCGTGCCGTCATGCGACTTTACCCCGGAACGGGCCTCGCGTTTGGTCCCACCACCGGCAACGGATTTTACTACGACTTCGATCTCAGCACCCCGATCAGCGAAGAGGACTTTCCGCGCATTGAGGCGGAGATGCAGAAGATTGTGGATGCCGCCGAATCCTTCGATCGGTTTGTAGCCTCGCGGGACGAGGCGTTGCAGTTGTGTGCGGATCTTCAGCAGACGCTGAAGACGGAGCACATTCGCACGGGACTTGCAGACCACCCGACTCTCAGTTTCTATCGCCAGGGCGAGTTTGTGGATTTGTGTCGTGGGCCGCATATTCCGCATGCGGGGCGGATCAAAGCCTTCAAGCTCACCAGTGTTGCGGGGTCGCACTGGAAAGGGGACGCGTCTGGTCGCAAGCTGCAGCGTCTGTATGGGACGGCGTGGTTCGATCGCAAGGATCTCAAAGCCTACCTGGAACAACTGGAAGAGGCACGAAAGCGCGACCATCGCGTGCTTGGAAAACGTCTGGGATTGTTCACGATCACGACCGAAGTCGGGCAGGGGCTCTGCCTTTGGCTTCCCAAAGGCGCCACCATTCGAGCGACTCTGGAAGAATTCATCAAAGCCGAACTGCTGCGGCGCGGCTATCAGCCGGTGTATTCACCGCACATTGGCCGAGTGGAGATGTATGAAACCAGCGGACATTTTCCGTACTACCGGGATTCCCAGTTTGCTCCGATTTTTGGTCATTCCGCGGGCCAGCTGGTCGATTACTGGATTCGCTGCCTGGATCCGAAAGACACCGAAGTCTCAGCACCAACTCCCGACATCGAGCGTAAGCTGCTCGACGCCGCCAAAGTGCTGGGCTTTGACGACCGCGACTTTCCGCTGAACGGGACGGATGAGCAGAAACGGGAAGTGCTCCGTCGCTGGGAAAAGCAGCAGGAACGTTTTCTGCTGAAGCCAATGAACTGCCCGCATCACGTGCAGATGTACAAAGCCATGCCTCGCAGCTATCGGGATTTGCCGGTGCGTCTGGCAGAATTCGGCACGGTTTATCGCCATGAACAGTCCGGCGAACTCAACGGAATGCTCCGTGTCCGGGGACTGACTCAGGACGACGCGCATCTCTTCTGCACCCCTGAACAGGTCGAACTGGAATTCAAGGAAACCCTCGGCCTGGTGAAATTTGTGCTTCAGGCCGTCGGGCTGAGCGATTACCGCGTACAGCTCTCGACCCGCGACCCGAAATCCGACAAATACGTGGGCAGCAACGAGCTTTGGGAGAACGCGCAGAATACGCTTCGTAAGGTTCTGACCGAACAGGGGCTGAACTTTGTGGAATGTGAAGGTGAGGCGGCGTTCTACGGTCCCAAGACCGACTTTATGGTCAAGGACTGTCTGGGTCGGGAATGGCAACTGGGAACGGTTCAGCTGGACTACAATCTGCCGGAGCGATTCCAGTTGGAATACACGGGACCGGACAACAAACCGCACCGTCCTGTGATGATCCACCGGGCACCGTTCGGATCGATGGAACGTTTCTGCGGGATGCTGATCGAACACTTTGCCGGTGCCTTTCCGCTGTGGCTGGCTCCCGAACAGATTCGCGTCCTTCCGCTCAGTGAAAAATCAGACGACTATGCCAGTGAAGTGGTGGCCAAACTGCGGCTTGCCGGGTTCCGCGCGGCAGCGGACCTGCAGAGTGCTCGTGTGCAGGCCAAGATTCGCGAAGCCCAGGTGGATCTGATTCCCTACATGCTTGTGGTCGGTCCGCGCGAGGCCGAAACAAATTCGGTGGCCGTTCGCTGTCGCATTGACGGTGACCTGGGAGTCATGACACTGGAAGCTGCCATCGAAAAGCTTTCGCGGGAACGGGACGAACGCACCATTCGGCAGATCGCCACTCCCACGGCGTCGGCAGCCCTGACCCAGTCCGGTGGCGAACAAAACGAATACTGAGTCCACTGTGTTTGCCGCGTCGGCTCAGTCTGTCGCGGCAATTTTTGTTGAACCCCTATCCTTCCTGACCATCCGTCACTTCTGTCATCCTGCCCGGAAAGGCGCCCCCACAATGCTGCGTGTTCGTTCCCTCGCGATGCTGCTCATCGCCTCCTGCCTGACATTCAGTGCCCAGGCTGCCGACAAGGCCGCTCCTGTCCGCATGGGGGCCGGGATCATGACCTTTGAGACCGTGCCTGGTTGGGGACTGGGGGCGGACGGTCGATCTGTGCTCGGACCAACTCACGGTGGCGTGGTTGTTGACAAAGCCGGCAACATCTACACCAGTGCGAACATGGGGGTATTTGTCTTCAATCCTGCCGGGGAAGTGCTGCGTCGATTTCTGGGCGATGAATACTCCAATATTCACGACATTGAAATTCGCGAAGAGGCTGACGGTGAATACATCTATGGAGCGCGAAATGCCAATAAGGAAGGCATCAAATTCCATGCAGAAACCGGCGCGATTGTGCTGAAGCTGCAGTACCCGGAAGAATCCGGGCTGGGTCTGACTGATTTCAAACCGACCGCCATCACGGTGGCTCCTAATGGCGACATCTTTCTGTCTGACGGATATGCCAGTAACCATATCTTCAAGTACGACAGGAATGGCAAGTACATTAAGCACTTCGGTCAGAAGGGCAACGATCTCAAACAATTCAATACCGCGCACGGGATGACTCTTGACACACGTTATGATCCACCGCGCCTGCTGATCTGTGATCGCAATCATCAGCCCAAAGGCCGACTGCTGCATTATGACCTCGAAGGCAACTACATTGACGAAGTCATCACGGGCCTCGGCATGCCCACGTCGGCCGCGGTTCAGGGCGATTATGTGGCTGTCCCGGACCTGCACGGGCGACTGGTGATTCTGGACAAATCCAACACCATTATGGCCGTGCTTGGTCACAATGCCGATGAGCAGAAGCGTGCCAACTTCAATGTGCCGCAGGAACAGTGGGTCGAAGGTGTGTTCAGTGGCACGCACGGTTCCTACTGGGACAAAGACGGTAACCTCTACATTCAGGACTGGAACGTCTCTGGTCGACTGATGAAACTGATGCGGGTTCGTTGATCGGCGGCCAGCAGGCACGCGTCATCGTGGTCCGGGACACGCCTGAGCCCGAACTGTGTGCTGTTGATGCGTGCCTGGGGACCGATCGGTCATTTGCGGATAAAAGCCGTCACAGCCAGTCGTCCCGGGCTGGCTGTGTTTCGGCGTATCTGATGATCTTTGTTGTCTGGCAAACGACCGAGGGGGCAGCGCCGGCAAATGGCCAGTGTCGGCTGACTCTTCGTCAGGATCTCCGCAAATCAAACGAGTCCCACCGGCTTTCACTTGCCTGCCCTGAAGGGACCTGCCACGATAATCATTCAACGGAAACTGAGCCCACTGGGTTTCCTGCCCGCCTACATTTCCTCCGGACCCACCCATGCCATTCCAGCCCTTGTTCCTGATGTTGTCCGCACTGCTCCTGTGCTCAAGCTCCGTGCTGGCTGAGATTCGCGACCGCGCCGTGCTGCGTCTGACCTTCGACGAAGCCTCGGGGGCCCCCGAAGATGTGGCAAAAGCGGGCAAGGTGCGGGACGCCGCATCGCTCAGTGCAGGGGCCGGAACGGTTCCAGCCGCCTTCGTGACCAATTCTCCCGGGCGTTCACTGCTGCTGGACCCGGCTGGTCGACAGCAGGTGCTCGTTGCCAGCAGCGAAGACATCAGTCGCCCCGATGCCGTGACAGTTTCTGGTTTTTTTGCCAGCCTGCACCCCCTGAACGATACGACGTTTCGTGCCTTGTTTGGTAAACGCAGCGGCAATCCGGGTAATCCCACCAACTACGGCATCAATTACCAGCTGTCATCTGACAACCTGCAGCTGTATGTCCATGACGGTACTGCCTATAAGGTCGTCAACTTCAGTGCCAACGCGGCGCTTGGATATCGCCGCCGAGTTTATCTTTCCGCATGCTTCGACATGGTGGATGCACCCGGCGCCGATGCGGATTCGGACGTTGACGACTTACGCATTCGTCTGTTTGTGAACGGGCAGCCATTGAAACCGACCAACACCTCTGGCGGTGTTATTGACGGCAACGCCGGACTGTTTCCGGATGTCTCGCTGGCCAAGTGTATCAGTGACACTCCGCTGACAATTGGCTCCAGTTATGCGGACGGGGAGTTGACGCGAATCCTTTGCGACGACTTCTGTGTGTTCGCTGAATCGCTCAGTGATACCGATGCAAAGCTGCTGTTTGACGAAGCTGGTGGCCCGGCTGCTGCGGAGATTGCCGCGGAGCAGGGGGCGGCACGCATGGTTGCTCCCGCCCCGCAGATTGCCCGTCTGTCTCAGCATGCCGCACAAATCGGGAAAACCACGCGACTGACCGTATTTGGTCAGAACCTGGAAGGCGCCCAGCTGTTTTCCGAAACTGCGGGGGTCCGGACTGCTGCCGTTGAGGGCTCGAACGGACAGGCCGCACTTTTTGACGTGACGGTCGATGCGACGGTTGCTGCGGGCCGCTATCTGGTTCGTTGCGTGACGTCCAACGGCGTCAGTGCTCCTGCGATTATCAGTTACGACCATGTGCCCACAGTTGCTGACGGCACCCTGACCGAGGCCAACCCGGCGACCACCTTTCCGGTGGCCGTGGCGGGAATCATCAGTGGGACGGAACAAAAACGCGTCTGGTTCCGGGGAACAGCCGGACAGAAGGTCGTTGCCGATCTGGAAGCTCGCCGGATTGGATCTGGTCTGGATCCTGTCGTGGAAATTCGCAATCAGGCAGGTGGCCCGCTGGCCATTCAGTGGCAGCAGGCAGATCTGAAAGGCGACGCCCGTGCTGCCACAGTGATCCCGGCTGACGGATTGTATTATGTGGAAGTGCATGATCTGCAGTTTCGTGCTCCGGGCAACAGCGCCTGGCGTGTTTTTCTGGGCGACCTGCCGCCCTCAGCCATCGCCTTCCCAACCGCGATCGCTGCCGGCGAAACGGGCGTTCGAACGGCGGGCAAAGAAGCAGTGTCAGAGCCGGTCGCGGTGCGCAAGGCCGGCAACAGTCTGACCGCCGGGAATGGCACATCCGTGTTGCCATTGCCGCCGTTGCGTGTCGAGGCTGGTACCCATGTTGTGGAACCGCTGGAGGGCACGTTTGCCGCTGAGCCGATCGATGCCACCTTCACCACAGCACCGTTTCCGGCGCTGCTGCTGAGTGGTCGAATTGCTGCCGCAAAGGAAACGGATCTGGTCAATCTCAAGGTGACTCCGGGGCAGACCCTGCACTTCTCCATTGCTGCCCGACAGCTTGGATCACCGCTTCGTCCGCATGTTTTGCTGTACAATGGCGAGACCCTGGTGGCCCAGAATGATGGTGAAGCCGGACTCAATGATGCTGCCTTTGCCTTTGCCATTCCCGAAGGTCTGACTCAGGTCCAGGTCCGGATCCGCGACGTCAATCAGAAGGGCTCAGCGGACAGCGTGTATCGACTGCAGGTGTGCCGCGCGGATCGACAGGCCTTTCTGCTGACGACTCGGGACGGTGCCCTGCGCTTGCCGACCAACGGCTCTGTTCCCTTGCGGGTGTCTGTGACGCGGCAATCCCCGTCCTTCCGTTATACGGGGCCCATCCGCCTGTCTGCCCAGGGCGATCGTGGTCTGACACTGGTTCCTGAAGTCATCCCTGCTGCCGATCAGGATCAGGAAGTCCTGCTGATGGTGACACGAGTCAACGCTGCTGAGGCCGGCCAGAATCCGGGCCAGGCTCTCCGCATCGAAGGACGCACGGAAGGTGCTGAACCGGCGTATTCGACGACGTTGCAGGTCGTTTCCGATGGAATACCGGCGAATTCCCTGACACTGCCCGGGGAATCTCTGATCACCGGTCCTGCAGCGGCAGTGCGGGCGGCTATTGTTCCCGATGCTGTGCCGCCCATTCTGTTTCGCGGACTCAGTACAACGCTGCCGGTGCGCGTCCTGCCCCTTGTTGAATCCATCCCGGCGATGATTCGGTTTGAGATGCTGACGACAGAGCCGCGTCGTCGTGAAGATCCGAATCGTGCGGATTCCCCGGAAAAGCCGGTGGTCCGTCTGCCCGACTTTCAGTTTGGTGCTGTCTCGCAGAAGATTATTCCACTTCAGCTGACTGTGCCTCTGGACACGCCGTCCAGTTTCGTGGAAGCCGTACTGGCTGCGGAATTAGTTGACCAACCCCTGGCCAGTTCCGGAGGGCCGGACATCTTCAGTGCTCCACTGCGTTTTGCCATCGAAAATGCCGTGACTCTGCAAACACCGGCGGACCCGGTCAAGGCTGTGAAGGCGTCAACTACGGCCGTGGTCGTGACGGCTAAACGGCACCCGTTGTTCACGGATGCTGTGAACATCGTCGTGGAAGGCCTCCCTGCCGGTTACGCTGCGGCTCCTTTGGCCGTGGCCGCAGACCAGCAGACGGGAACGATCAGTGTAACCATTCCGGAAAACGCAACGGCCGGAGAAATTCCCAACGTCAGCCTGCGAGTGCTTTCTCCAACGGGAGACACGATCCTCGCCGGCGTTCCTGTTCGATTGGTGATTGAGTAGTTACAATCGGGGCTGGACATGCCGCTGGCGGTCCCCTTCAGGGGCCTGTCTCCAGAGTGAATTGGAGTGCAGGGCTTCTGCTGGACTGTGCAGACATTGTCCGCATGGTCGCCGGGCAAAAGGGCTCGCGGCAACCTCGCAACAATCGCTCGGAACCTGACGAGCATTTCCGGCAGGTCCGGGAACAACTGAACCAGACAATCGAAACAGAGGAAACCATGGCTGAAATTCGTAAGGGTGCTGTCTCCCTCAAGGGAAATCCCGTAGATCTCGCCGGACAGGCATTGGTGGTTGGCGCAAAAGCCCCCGAGTTCTCACTGCAGGGGACGGGTCTGGAAGAAGTCACGCTGGGCTCCAGCGCAGGAAAGACACGGATCATTGCCACGATTCCGTCTCTGGACACTTCGGTCTGCCATGTTGAGACGAAGAAGTTCAACGAACAGGCAGCAGCACTGCCCAACGTGGAAATTCTTGTGGTCAGCATGGACCTGCCGTTTGGTCAGAAACGCTGGTGTGGTGCGGAAGGGGTCGACAAGGTCAAGACCCTCAGTGCACATCGTTGTTCCAAGTTCGGCGAAGACTACGGAGTGCTGATCAAGGGCGGACCGCTGGATCGGTGTCTGTGCCGCGCCGTATTCGTTGTCGACGCCAATGGAACCGTTGTGCATGCCGAATACTGCTCGGAAATTGCAGAACACCCGAATTACGATGCCGTGCTCGCTGCCGTCAAGTAATGCGCAGGAATTCGCTGGAAATCGGATGAGCAACCGTCACGCCTTGCAGGGGATCAGACCCTGAGGGCGTGACGTTTTTGATTTCCGGGGAACCCTGTCGATCCTTCGTGTTCGGGTATTCGTGTCGCGGAGCGATGGGCAGTGGGTACGCAAGCGGTGCTATTGTATTGAGGGTCAGCCTTCCGGCTCAGGGTCTGAAGTCGACGTCTCGATCTCGCGACAAACCGGATCAGGGGACAGGCAGGTTCAAACGCTCTTGATCCGAGGGTTTGATGGCAACTTCTCAATTCCAGTGATCCGTGTTGCATCTTCTGGTGTTTCCGAGGGATCGATCGTTGAAGTATGCCTTGACGGGTATCCTCCTGTTTCCCTTGGTGTGTCTGGTTTCATCTGTTCGAAAAAGTAGAAACTCCCGATGTCCGCTGAACTGATAGTGCGACGATTTGGTTCCCTGACCTGCCGTGTCGTGCAATCTGCGAACCTCGACACAACACAAAGCTTGCTGGTCATCCTGAATCATGGCTTTGGGGCCTCGGGTGAAGACCTTGTGGATTTTGCTCCGTGGTTGATGGACGCGAGTGCTGTGGTGTCGGACAGGGTTCGTTTTGTCTTCCCTGAAGCTCCGATCGATCTTGGGCCCGCGGGCATGCCGGGTGGTCGTGCCTGGTGGCCCATCAACATGGCAAAACTGGCTGAGATGAATCAGACGCGGGACTTTTCGGAACTGACGCATCTGGATCCCCCGGGCATGCAGCAGGCGACGTCCCTGCTGGCAACAGCGGTGCAGGAGATGCGGCAGGAGTGGCAACTGGCAGAGTCACAGTGCGTTCTGGGCGGCTTTTCTCAGGGGGCGATGGTCAGCACGAATCTGACTCTTGAAAGCGCCCTGCAACCTGCCCTCCTCGTGCTGTTTTCAGGAACACTGCTGCACCGTGAGCGTTGGCGCCAACTGGCTCAGGATCACCCCGGTTGTCCGGTGCTGCAGTTTCATGGCGATCAGGACCAGATCCTGCCGATTCAACCGGCGAGGGAGCTGAGTGAATTGCTGTCCACCGCTGGGTTTTCTGTGGAGTTCCAGCAGTTTCGCGGGCCGCACACCATTCCCATGCAGGCGCTGGGACGCTTTCAGGAACGACTCGAACAGATTCTCGCTGATCGATAAGATGGCTGGGAAACTGACTGGCAACTCATCCAGCCAGCCGACTCAGCCGCAGCCAGGTTCAGAAAGTTCACCAGCATGGTTGCCCAGCGAATTCTCTGCCTGCGACTGCCGAACTGGCCGATTCAGGTTCTGCGGCGACGACTGCACCATCAGCATGGAGTTGTACCGCCGGTCGCCCTGCACACCGCGGTTCGCGACACTGAAGGGATTACGCCCGGGCGTACAAAGTCGCCATCCACCGACCTGCAGTTTCTTCGGGAGATTTTCCCGTCGGCGCGTTCCGGTCCCACGATTGTTGCTGTTTGTCAGACCGCGTACGCTCGGGGTGTTCGCCCCGGACTGCCACTCGCGGAAGCGCGTAGCCTTGCCGCACCGGTTGCTCGACTGCGAACTGTGGGGCGATCCGGTAAACAATCGGAATCCCCGCCCGTCGTGCCCGCGGAGATTTGTTTTTCTGAATGGGATGGTGGTGTTGATCGTCAGGAATTGACGGACCTGAGCGAATTGCTCCGGCGTTTTGCACCGGTTGTCGGACTTGACGACATGCCACTTCCCGATTCGCTTCTGCTGGACATCACAGGCTGCGCACCGCTGTTTGGCAGCGAGGTTGCACTCGCCACAGAACTGCTGGAGGAAATCCGTCGGGCCAGTCTCAGTGGAGTCGCCGCCATCGCCGACACCATTGCTGCCGCCTGGGCCATCGCCCACTGGGAAGTCCCGCGTAAACCGGCATCCGGGACAAGGGCCCGCAATGTAACGCCCGCAGGACCAGTTGGCGGTATGACTGAGCAGGCTGAGTTTCCGCGAGTTCGAATTTCACTGCCCGGTCGGAATGCACTGGACCTCGAACCACTCCCCGTCAAGGCCGCGCGTCTGCCGAATGCCGACTGCGATATTCTGCACCAGCTGGGGGTTCAGACGATCCGGCAGCTGCATCGTCTGCCGATGGTGGACCTGCCGGCGCGATTGTCTCCGACGGCCGTGTTGCGGATCCGGCAGCTTCGCGGAACCGATGCGGAACAGATTCTACCGATCCCGGAACCCAGCCCGATCCAGTCGGAATGGCTGGGTGAATCCCCTGCGCAGGGCCTTCGCGACCTGCACTGGATCCTTGAGCAACTGACAGTGGACATTGGTCGTCAACTGGAGACACGGCGGCGACTCTGCAGCACACTGGAATGCTGCTTTTCCTGCGTGGAAGGGCCGGAGCTATTGATCCGCACGGGCCTTGTTCGGCCCGAAGCCACAGCCGGACTTCTCGCGGACGTCATCAAACTGCGGTTGGACTACCTTGTGACTCGGGCTTTGTTTCAGCAGCAGCGTCGCTCCGCGGAACAAACCGCGCAAGGCTCAGAGTTCGACTACGCCATGCTGGATCAACAGCCACTCAATCGCGTCAGGCTGATTGCATCCAGCGTCCCGATTCCACCCTCACGGCAGCGAGATTTATTTGGCAGTGACGACCATATTGCGTGGACTGACGAACTTTCCACGTTGCTCAGTCGGCTCACCGGCCGGTTATCCGAAGAGAACGTCCTTTATGTCACAGAGCACGCTGACGCTCGTCCCGAAAAAAGTATTCTGACGCATCGATTCCCCGATTCCATTCAGCCGAATGCCGCACAGGCGACCGAACGACTGCTGAACCAGTTGACAGGCCTTTCTGAAACAACCACAGGCTCGGAAACACGATCCCGAGTGTCAGATCGGAAGTCACGTCGTCAACCGGGTCGTGCTGAGCCTGTCTTGCCAGTATCTGACACGGAAGCGGCGACAGGCATCGGCCAGGCAACATCGGCCGACGCCGCCGGTCTCTCGCGACCCATCCGCATGTTAGCGGCACCCCTGGACATCACGGCTCAGTTTGTCCGGGACAAGGGAAGAACGCCGACCTCGGCCGGCACTGACTTACCCCGACCGACGCCCCCGACTCGGAAAGGCGCAGCCAGAACCACTCGACTTCCGAAAATGCCGTTCACCCTGAGACTGTCTGGGTTTACCTGGACAATCACGCAGGTGTCTACTCCGGAACGCATTCAAACGGCGTGGTGGACGGACACGCCCTGCCACCGCGACTACTTTCAGATGACCGCCTCGACTGGCGCAAGGCTCTGGATCTTTCGTGACCTGCAGACTGACCATTGGTTCCTGCACGGACTCTTTGACTGACACCATCTGCCCCAGGGGCCCTGCCTCAGGTGCCATGCACCTGAGTTGCCGCCCCTGAAATGGATTGCCTGGCGGTTGTGTTTCGAGATCGCCACAAATGTGGCGAGATTGCGTTACTTTGTGAAGAAAACGTTGCAGATTCCTGCGACGTCCGCGAAATCGGCAGGATTGCTGCAACCTGTCGAATCCCTCCAGCTTGACTCAAATGTTCCCCCGGCAGAATTTGCCGAAGAACATCACGGGGGCGTGATATACCCGTGAGGAATTTCCGGAAATAATGACGAAGGAGGAAAGACTTCGGGTTCGCACCATGTCGGTGAACACTCCTTCAGAGGGTTTGAGGATTCGCCATGTCGTATTCTCTGGCACAGAGAAACAAATCTTCGCTTGCGAAATCCGGCGAGTTCGTACGGAGTCAGGGCGCGATTTTGTTTCTCCTGACGGCACATCTGCCCATGGTTGCCATCTTCGCGAAGCAATCCATGACTTCGCCGCTGTTTCGGCTGCAGCCGATCGCCGTACTGGCATTACTCTGGCTGACCAGTCTGAACGGCAGTATTCAGCGACCGGTCTGGCGCGTTTCGTCCGTGCTGATGGTGATGCTTGACGTATTCTGCGTCTTCCTTGGAGTCTGGCGAGCATCGGCGTGGCTGGTCACTTTCGGATGCAGTCTTTCGGTGCTGGCGTGGATTCTGGCTTGCCAGCGTGAGTCATCCGGGCGATTTCTGTTTGCAATCATGGTGATGATGGCGTTGATTGTTCGTCTGCCTCCATCGCTGGATGCGTGGCTTTGGGAGGGATTTCAGAACTCTGTCACCAGCCTGTCGTCAGCCATTCTCAACACCTGCGGCCTGATTCACTTCTCGGATGCGAATGGCCTGCACGTAACCGGGACGCTGCTTGACGCAGGCATGCTTCGTGGTGGAATTGCTTCCGCATGGGTGATGCTGGTAGCAGCCACGGTTTTTTCCGCGTGGGAAAGACGCTCAGCGCCACATCTGGTCCTGCTGCTGATTTACACCGCGTTCCTTGGTTTAATTCTTTCGACTCTTTCGACAACACTCGGAGCCTCTCTCGCGGTCTCGTCCAGCCTTGATCTTTCCAGGGGCATCGCTGGGTTCTGCTGGCGATTTCTGTTGCTGGTTGCGGGGCTCGCCGCAATCTGGAGTGCTGACAAGGTCGTACTCCTGTTCACCGGCGGGATTCCGGTGATGGAAGATCTCGTCACCGGTCGTAAGGCTATTCGGCGTTATGAAGACGACGAAGAAGAGGAGGAGCAGCAGCGTCCACGACGGGAGAATCTGCTGACGTCGCTGTTCAATGCCTGGGTCGCTCCCCTTGCGGTGACAGTGATTGAACCGCCACCTTCTCAGTCTGTGGCGATGTCCGACGCGGCAATCATCGACGGCAGTCAGGTTCCTCCAGCCACCGCTGTACCTCGTAAGGCGTCTGCTTCACAAAGTGGTACGCACACTTCTGCAGAGGTACCTGACGCCTTGATGACAAATTCACCAGCAGCGGTGCGCGGCCTGATTTTCATAACGGCCCTAACGATCCTTGCCGTTCAGTTGATTCGAGTTTTCGGAATAGGAAGTTGACCATGTCAGGGCGGAAAAATGGCAGTCGCTGGCAGTCCTTCTGGGATTCCAGCCGTCAACAGTCAACGGGCTACACCTCCAGCGATGCATCCGCTGCAAACATCTCTGCTGCGTGGAACCTGAAGAATCCCGGTAATCACGTCGCGCAGTTTCGACGTGAACTGTCGGAATGGTTCGCGAACTGGTTTTACTCCAGGGACTATGACCTGCTTTATGTCGGTTCGCCTGTCCTGCTGCTGTCGGTGGCCGCCCTTCTGGCGGCTGCCTGGGGCATCAGCTACTCAGACCGTCCCTCAGTGATCCGAAATTATCGCGCAGCCCTGGCAGCGGCGGCCAGCACTGAAAATCGCTCAGGGCAGGAAATCTGTCTCCGGGCCCTCACACATCTGGATCCTGCAAATGCGGATTTCGCAATCCAGCTGGCCGACCTGCTGAGTACCACTGATCGTGTGGCAGAGGCAATCGAGACTGTGTCCCGCCTTGCGCCATCAGACGGACCTGGATCGGTCGAAGCTCGACTCTGGCTGATCAGGAAATCAAAGTCCGGAGATCCGCAGTACCACCTCAGTGCCGAAGAAACGCTGAATCAACTTCTGGCGGTGCTGAACGAGAATCGCGGCAATATAGAGGCGACTGAGATACTCTCGCAAATGTATATCGAAACGAAGGAGTGGCGACTGGCGGAGCGTACGCTGCAGGCCGCTTCTGAAGTGCATCCGGAAGTCAACCTGACCTTGCTGAAACTGCAACGTCTGCTGAACCGTCCCCGGATTGTTCAGGAAAAGACAGCGGAAAGAGCCATTGCCGCTCTCCGCGATAAATTTCGGGAGAACGCAGGAGATAACAATCTCTGTGGTCAACTGGCTGAAGCATTGTTTCTGGCCGACAAGGTCGATGAGGCGCGGGCCGAACTGAACGCGCAGATCGATCGCAATCAATCTCCGGAACTGAAAGTCTCTCTCAGTCGGATGGAACTGCTGGTTGCCAATCGACTTCTGCGACAGTCACCTTCAAACCGCGACGCCTGCTGTGTCCTTGCCGTGCGAGCCTTAACTCTGGATCCATCCAGTGTTCCGGCGATTGATCTTCTGCAGCGGCTTGATCGCATGGGGGCTCTGATCAGACCGGATTCACTGACTCTGATCCTCAGCCACTGGCAGCAGCAGGCTGCCACGGCCAAAGACCCGTATCAGGCAACGCGTATCTCTGCCGGCCTGTTGAAATTGATGAACAGGGAACGCGAAGCCGCGGAGCTGATGAAGCCTCTGCTCGCTGCGCATCCCGGCGACCGCCTGTTCGTTGCTGAACTCCTGTACTCATCTGCTCAGACAGAAGACGCCGACGCGCTGGTCGAGAACGTGGCGAGTGAACTGCGTGACCAGTTGAAGAGTGATCCGCAGGATTCAGTGAAGCGGCTCGCGCTGGCACGAGCACTGCTTCTGCAGAAAAAGCCCGCAGATGCTCGCGATGTACTGGAAAACACTGCGGCAACGGCGAAATCACAGATTCCTGAAGAGACTGAAGCCGCTGCGGTCTACGGGGCGGCCTGCATTGCGGAATTTGATCAGAACACCCAGTTGACCGGTCGCATTGTGACTCTTGATTCCGACGCGATGCCGCAGATCCCTGATCGCGCAACTGCCCGGAAACTGATCGCGCTGCTGAAGAACGCGGTGATGTCGGGCCCCGTGTCCGACAACGATGCCGCAGCACTTCAGGCCATCGACCGACTGGCCCGCATCACACTGTCGCGAAGCCACGGATCCCGGGATGCCGAGCAACTGCTGACGTCGCTGAGAGCCGAAGGGATCCATACACTGGAAATTCTGAACATGCTTTCAGCCAGAGCTCTGGCAATGGATGAATATGATCAGGCTGTGAAATGGCTGGAAATCGCCAATGGTATCGCAGAGGAGAAAAACCCGGCTATTCTGAACAACCTCGCGATTGCTGAAGTTCGCAGTACTCCCGCCCGACCGATTGAGGCACTCAAGCACGTCAATCAAAGTCTCAGCATACTTCCGGATCACCCGGATATTCTCTCCACAAGGGGTGAGGTTTACATTGCTCTGAACGACTGGAACAGTGCGATGGAGGACTTGCGGAAATCTCTCGCGATGCGTCCGGATCGTCCCACTGTGCATCGATTGATGGCACAAACCTGCACAGCGTCAGGACAGATTCAGGAAGCTCGCGTGCACCAGTTACAGGCTGAACGGCTGGAACGAGGCACGGCCGTTGAATAACGCCGCGGACAGCCGCAGATGCCCCTGCTAAAGGCATCTCGGCTCTCGGATTGCGATATCGCGTGCTCTGGTGTTGGCTTCTCCGGAAACTTGCTCCCAGCCTGATCCGTGCTGCCGATCAAGCCTCCAGCCATCGTGTCAGCGGACGGGCGATCCGCGTCGAATTCTGTTCAGCCCGCACAATCCTGTACCTGCGCAATTGCTGCGCGCTGGTCTTTGGTACGGCGATCTGCTGCTATCGCCTGCCCGACTGTTCCTGAATCGCGGCCAGGATCCCCGACATCGTGTGAACGGAGGCTTCTGCGGAAACCTGTAAGCCGCATTCTTCCGCTGCGGCTTTCGTGACCGGACTGATGGTGGCAATCCGCGTTCTGAGTTCGGCCGGGGCGATTCCTGCATGGCTCAGCAGGGCCGCAAAGCGACGAGCAATCGACGGGCTGCTGAGGCTGACCCATGAAATCGAACCGCGTCGAAACCGCTCTGCGATCTCATCCGAGAAGGCTGAAACATCCCTGTTTTCGTACACCACAAGTTGTTCGACAGTCGCACCCGCCGATTCCAGTATCGCGGGCAGCACAGGCCTGCCGCGACTGGCCTTCGCCCACAGAACTCGACGTCCCTGCACCAGCGGCCGCATGGCTTCTCCCAGCGATTCCGCGCGAAACTGCGAGGGTACGAGATCAGCACTCAAACCAAACTGCTCAAGACGGGATGCGGTGGACGTTCCGATACAAGCCAGTTTCAGACCGCCGAGTGCCCGGGCGTCCCGACCTGAATGTCGCAGGTGTCGGAAGAACTCTGAGACCCCGTTGCCACTGGTCCAGACAATCCAGTCGAACTCTGACAGACGTTGCATGCAGTCCGCGATGCGAATACTTTGCGACGCTGCCACAGGAGCGATCTCAATCATCGGGACCAGAATCGCTTCGCCCCCAAGCCGCACCACATCCTCGGCAACCTCGTCAGCCTGATCCTCCGGTCTTGTGATCGCAATTGAAACGCCGAACAGAGGCAGCTTTTCAAACCAGCAGAGCAGTGAACGCTGCCTGACACATTCACCCACCACGATCAGAGACGGCGGCGTCATCCCGTTACCTCTGACCAGATGCGGCAGAGATTTCAAAGTTCCTTCGGCAACCTGCTGTGTCGACAGAGTTGCATGACAAATCACAGCGGCAGGTGTTGATTCATCCATCCCTGCACGGATCAGCCGCTCGCAAAGCTCTTCCAGGCGACTCAGGCCCATATAAAACACAAGCGTCCCGGGAAAGCGGGCGAGCGCCTGAAAGTCGAGGCGACTGCCCTCACGCGTGGGATCCTCATGCCCGGTGATAAAAGCCACAGCGGACGAAATCTCACGATGTGTGTACGAAAATCCGGCGTATTCCCCGGCTGCCGTGGCCGCAGTAACGCCCGGGACAACTTCGAATGGAATTCCAGCAGCGCTGAGCGCTGCTGCTTCTTCACTGCCACGTCCGAAGATGTAGGGATCGCCACCCTTCAACCTGACGACCCGTTGGCCAGCGCGAGCCGCATCGATGAGACGCTGATTGATTTCTTCCTGAGGCACAATTGAGTGACCGGCCCGTCGCACGCGTGCCGTCCGTTCACAGTTTCCCTTAGCCAGTTTCAGCAGCAGCGGATTGACCAGACCGTCGTACAGAACAAGATCCGCCTCTGCCAGCAGCTGGGCACCGCGGACGGTAATGAGTCCCGGATCGCCGGGCCCTGCACCCACCAGCCAAACCCTGCCGGACTCGGACTTGTCCACCACGTCGTCTGTCACAGCAGGTCCCGAAGATAAAAGTGATGCTTACCCAGCTTACCGCCGTAGTTGCCCGAAGTGATCCGCAGGATTCCCTCGCCGGACGCAGCCGCGTGCAGGCCGCGTTTCATCGCGGCCTGAACACGTTCAAAGCTGAGTCCGTCAATGACAATTTCGTACACAGCGTTGCACCCTGAGGGCAGAGACGTCCTGGTGATGCCGCGAAGTGTCGGGCAGTACGCGTCATTCGTGCTGGCTTTCAGCTTCGGATAACGCGAGCCCACCTTGCTTCCCGATCGAACGATTCCGCCGGGAAATGGCAGGGCGACGTCTGGTTCTGAGCGAATGGCTTCAACAGCACGCTCAGCGGCGGCCAATGCCCTTGCCCCTGTCGTGCCGCAGATCAGCAGATTGCCTCCGGCCACGCCCGTCACTGTGCCGAATTCATCTTCAATCAGGAACTCACCATCCATCACCGGAATCCGCCAATACCTCTGCCCGTCAAGTTTCTTCGAAGCCTGAAATCCGTCGCCAAAGTAGCGAATGGCTCCTCCGACACGCACTCGTTTCTCTCGGGGGCAGTCCGGAATTCCATTGAAGCAGGCCGTCGTTGGACAGGTCAGAACGCATTGCCCGACACGATTCTGCAGGGCCTTGCCGAGTGCCTCTGTGCTGAACGCAAACACCAGCACGGAGATTCCCGGGCGACCGTCAGGAGTCTCTGATTCCGCAAGCACACGTTCTATGGCGGCCTCCACATCGCAGGCAATCACGCTGGTCGCGTTTCCGCAAAAGACCTGCGCGGCCGTGACTGCCCAGTGAGCCCGATCTGCTGTGATCAACAGCCGCGCCGCACGAATCGGAAAGGCCTCCGCAAATGTGTCAACGATGTCGACGCCGTTGAGTTTCAGCAGATTGATTTCGTCGTCACTCATGGAGGTAAGTATCCGGGAACAGGTCTTCTCTTGTCATTTTCCAGCCGATTTCGGATGGATCTCTGAGCGTTATGGATAGCGCTGGCGCCATCCGACACAGCCGCTGGTCACTCAAGCAGCGGAATCGGACACGGATCCGTAAGATAGCTGATATCCACCGGATAGTTGCGCCAGCGGATCGAATAATATTTTTCAAACCATTTCTGAATGTCTGGTTCTACCTCGATGTCGTACTCTGGTGGAACATACAGCGTCTTTCCGATCATCGGGTCGCGAATCTCGCCCTGTTCCACCATGATCTTTCCGGACTTGATCACCATCCGGGGTAACTCGAACATCCGCTCCTGATTCGCGTCCGGCGTATAGATGGTAATGTCCGCATCAGCACCGGGGCCGAGGTGTCCTTTGTTGCGAAGCCCCAGAATACGCGCCGGGCCCGCTCGAGTGATGATCGCGATTTCGTTGAGCGTGTATTCGCGATCCATGTCGGCCAGTGAACAACGCTGCAGGATCTCCGGTGGGCAGGTCTTCAGGACATCCTGCCGATAAGTTTTGTCCATCAGCAGTCGGATAATCTGTGGATAGGCCAGGAACGAGCCGCCGTTGGGATGGTCGGTACTCATGATCACTCGCCAGGGATCGTTTACCGTCAGATACCATTCGAGACCAATCGCCCATTGCAGAGCGTGCACCAGCGACTTGTTGCGGTACTTAATCGGGGTGATGCCGCAACCGGATTCCATTTCAGTGTCTGAGCTGAACCACTTTCCACCATAGATATTGGAAAGGAAGTATCCCAGCGGCCCGTCTCCCGTCATGCTGGTGGTTTCGCCGAAGAGTACCTGGCCCACGTCGACCGTGATGTTGGGGTGTGAGTTCACATACTCGGCAAGTGGCAGCACCTTGCTGTTGAACGTGTTTTCGTCACCATTACCTCCACCATAGCTGTGAAACTGAATGTGCGTGATGTGGCCCCGATGGCCTTCCAGAGATTTCATCGTCTCAAGTGTTGTAGTCCAGTTCCCGGGCATTCCCAGGTTGTTGCAGTGGATGTGTACGGCATGCGGCAGACGCAATTCGCCGGCGGCTCTGGCAACTTCTGAAACGATCTGGCGCGGGGTGACTTCAAAGTGATCCACCAGTTCATCAAGCCCGTGAACGTTGCCGCCCTGTCGGCTTTTCCAGACTTCCACTCCGCCCGGGTTCACAAGTTTTGGAGCGTAGCCACGAGTTGCCGTCAATAACCAACCAATGAAGGCCTTCAGTTTCTGCGGCTCCTTCTCGGCAATCGATCTCATCACATAATGGTTATTTCCCATTAACACGTAGAAGCCCTTGTCAAGACAGGGCGTGTCCTCGAACTCCTCGTGAGCATGCCGCGCGCCTAGTGGAGGCACTGCAGCGTCAAATGCAGTGGTGTACCCCAGCCCAGCGTATTTGTAACCGGTGGCAAATGTGCTGGGCACCGCTCCCATGGTGCCGCTGTGAGTGTTTCCGGTGCGCATGACCGGAGCGGCCCGGCGTTTGTCTTCCGGGCGCAGCTTCCTGGCCACATTGACCTTTGGGCCGGCTATGTGACAGTGAATGTCAATTCCGCCAGGCATGACGACAAGCCCGCTCGCGTCAATCGTACGCACAGGCCGGATTGTGCTGTCGGTCGGCGGAGCCACAATTCGGCCGTCCAGGATCCAGAGATCACAGACCTTGCCGTCGATGCCATTGGCAGGGTCGTAAACCGTTCCCTGAGCGATCTTGAGATATTCGGGTGCCGTCATACAGGTCAGTCAGCGAGAAAAGGCGGGAGAAATGCGGATTCAGACGGTAGACCTTGAGGAATCAAGCCTGCCGTGGGTGAGCTGCATGCCGGGGCGGCGGATCAAACCCTCAGGACAGCCCGTCCAGGGAGCAGGGTATTCAGTCCAACCAGCCTTGGCCAGACCTACTCGGCGATTCCAGAGGTCGGCACTAAACTTCTGCCCAGATTGCGCAGTTTCTGCCGAATGCGGGACCGGCAGTGATGTCGCCAGTGATGGATTTGACAGGCCCGCAGACTTCCAATCCGCAGGAAAATCGGGGACGAGGGGGTACTGGTCCGCAGGCAGCCCGGGGAGGTTGCCGTCAGGCGTTCCCCGGTACAGGGATTGAGTATTCACCGCTGACCGGATGCGTTTCCTGCCCGGGAAATCGAGCACTTTTCCGACCAGACCATGCTGGTCTCGTACGGTCTGTCCGTTAGACTGCCTGCATGGCGGATCAACCCCTTCGAGTTCTCTTGCTGGACGGCGAACTGACATTCCGAGGTTCGTCACTGCTGACGTTGCGCGTGGCACGCGGGCTGGAAAAACGCGAAGTCGACACGGCCCTGGTGTGTACCGGGATGTCAGGGGTTGAACCTTCTCTGCTGAAGGGAGTCCGACTACACGAGATTCCGGGTTACACGGTTCCAATCTGGGGGCTGCTGGTCCTTCGCACAATTTACCGTGACCTGAAGGAACAGCGACCGGATGTGATTCATGTTCAGGACAGTCGTCTGTTGCCGCAGGGAGCCCGTCTGGCTACCCGACTTGGACGACCACTGATCGTCAGTGTGGGGGATCAGGCCGATGCTGCGGCGATCACCCTGCGGTCTCCCATCCCGCAACTTAAGGTGCTGCTGTCGGTCAGCGAAAGTGTTCAGCAGCACATTCCCCGCTCCGCGTTGCTCGATGCCGTCGAAAAGCGGGTCGTTTATCCGGGAGTGGAAGTTCCGGAAGCATCCACTATTGACCTGCCGCTCGACGATGATCGTCCCCCGGTGATTGGTATGGCGGGACCTCTGGAAGTCATCAAGGGGGCGTCCTTTTTTCTGCGAGCCTGTCATCGTGTGATTGAAGCGGGGCACGACATTCGGATCGTGATTGCCGGCAGTGGTCCCGAAGAGCACAGCCTCAGGCAATTGGCGGCATCCCTGGACCTGTCTCGTCGGCTGACATTCGTGGACGGTGGTGTGTCCATGAGTGGTTATCTGTCGGCGATTGATATTTTCTGCCTACCCTCCCTGCAGCAGGGTATCGGCGTGATGATGCTCGAAGCCATGGCTTTGGGACGTCCCGTCATTGCGTCAGGTGTCGGTGGCGTTACGAGCGTTGTGCAGGACCGCGTCACGGGACTCATTGTTCCGCCGTCCGATAGTCGCCGACTCGCGGACAGCATTATCGAACTGCTGCAGAACAGAAGTCTTGCCCGACAAATCGCCGCCTCCGGACAGAATCTCGTTCGCTCAGATTTCAACGAACAACGCATGCTGGATGAACTCATCGCTCTGTATCGCGAGGTCCAGTATGCCAACCCACGCAGTGCCGAATCCATTCCGATCCACAGTCGAACCAGCAGTAGCCGAGAACGCACATGAGCTGGCGATTACTGTTTTCCGCAGCAGGGTCCATCGGGTGGCTGGTCTATGTCTGCGTTGTCATCATTTTCGCTATTGTACTCAGTGTCTGGCTGCTGCGTCTTGAACGGCGCATGGTTTCTCGGTCCGTCGGCTGGACGTTGCTGGCGCTGCGCAGTGCCATCCTGCTGCTGTTGCTGGCGACCATGCTGAAACCACTGCTTACGAAGCAGTTTGATGTTGATGAACGTGGCCGCGTGATTGTCGCTGTCGACGCATCCGTCAGCATGGAAACGCAGGATCGACACGCCTCGCTTGCAGAAAAGCTGCGGTGGGCCCAGTCGCTGGGAATGCTGGGAAATCAGGATACCACGCCGTTGCTTGAACGCTGGATCGCCGAAGCTGATGCGGGGAAGGAACCTGACTGGCTGGGAAAAGACTCCCCACCGCAGAATCCTGTGGAGCAGTCTGCCTTTGATAGTCGTCGCCTGCAGGTGATGGAAGCCCTCGATGAGCTGGCGTCGATGCCCAGAATCGAGTTTGTTCGTCGTTTATTGACGGCTCCCCCGGGCAAACTCCTGTCCGGGATCGAAAATGTGATGCCGGTCGACCTCCGACTTTTTGCGACACAACAACAGCCCATTACTGCACAGGAACTTGAAAGTCGTCTGAAGTCCCCTCGAAGTGACCTGATCCCCGGCGGAACAGACGCCGTGCAGACAATCCGGACACTGATGGCGGAGGATGACGCGAGATCGATACGGTCCATCGTTCTGCTGACGGATGGTCGCCAAACGGTGCCAGCCGATGCATCGGCCGAAGCGCAGAAAATGGCGGCTCTGAACGTGCCGGTGTACTGTATTCCTGTCGGGTCGCAACTGATTCCCAGAGACCTGTCAATTGCTGCTGTGGAGGCCCCGGAGGCCATCTTCCTGAATGATAAGGCACTGATCAGGGTGGTCCTTGGAACGGCCGGCTTTGAGGGCCAGGATGTCACGGTTGAACTTGAGTCGGGTGGTCAGGTGCTGCAGCAGCAGGTTGTCACTCCCGTCAGCGATACGACCCCGCTCAGTTTCGCAATCCCCTCCGAAAAAACCGGCCGCTTCGACTTCAGAATTCTCAGCCCCACTCAACCGGGAGAACTTCGCGATGACAACAACAGCCGCGTGGTCAGTCTGCAGGTTGTCGATAGCAAAGCCCGCGTCATGCTGGTCGAAGGAGACGCCCGCTGGGAATTCAGATACCTGAAAAACCTTCTGGAACGCGACAAACAGGTTCAGCTCACCAGTGTCCTGTTTCGACAACCATGGCTGGAAATCCTCAATCAGCCCGGCATCACCTCGACACTTCCAGCCCTTGATGCCTTTCGAGAATTGCTGGCCACAACCGACGTCCTGATTCTCGGAGATATCACGCCTCAGGAAGTGGATCCTGAGGTCTGGCAGCTACTCGATGAGGCCATCACCCGTGATGGCCTGACACTGCTGGTACTCCCGGGCAAACGCGGCATGCCGGTCGCCTTTCAGTCAGAAATTCTCTCCGGGCTGCTGCCTGTTGGCGAGTTCCGACAGAGAATTGCCGAACAGTTCCAGCCAACACCGGAAGACGCAGAACAGACCGCGTTCCACCTTTCACTCTCGCTGGAAGCCCAGGCGCTGCCGATGTTCCAGCTCTCAGAGAATCCGGTGAACCGGGATACGTCCCTCGCCTCACTTCCGGGCCATCCATGGATTTATGCAGGGACTCCCAGACCCGGTGCCACTGTCTGGGCCACAGCGGCAATCCCGGGAACGACCACCAATCCGGAGCCCGTCGTCGTCCAGCATGGTTATGGTTTTGGGCAGGTAATCTGGATGGGACTCGACAGCACCTGGCGATGGCGGCGTCGAGCCGGCGATGAATGGCACTACCGGTTCTGGGGGCAACTGATACGTTGGGGAGCCCGTAATAAGGCCGCTGCAGGAAACAGTGACGTCCGAATCGCTGTCTCAGATGTGATCATCGACGAAGGAGAAGCTCCCGAAGCCACTTTGACATGGAACAAACGGCTGGTAGATCAGTTGGCCGGTGCCACGATCGAACTGATTGCCGAAAAGATGGGCAATGATGGCGAAGCAGACACCCAAAACTCTGTCGACCAAAGCTTGAAGGCTGCCGGGGCAAACACCTCAGACGTACCGGGAGTGCTGAAGTCAATCCTCGTCCCGTCACCGGCATCCCCGGAGCGATTCACAGGCCGAGTGCCTCAATTAACAGAAGGCACATGGCGCATCAGTGCCAGAACCATCAATTCTCAAATCGAAATTCCGGACATCGTTCAGACGGAAATGGTTGTCCGACGCCAGTTATCTGCGGAACTTGCTAACGTCAGCTGCAATCGGGAATTCCTGAAGCAGATCTCCGACCTGAGCGGCGGAGAAATGATCGAACCCTGGGAAGCCACCCGCCTGATCAGCCTCCTCCAGCCGGAAGACCAGGCCCAGCAGAAAATCCTCGAAAAACCGCTCTGGGACCACTGGCTCATCCTCCTACTCTTCTGCACTCTGCTCTCCTCAGAGTGGGTCCTCCGCCGCCTGCACGGCCTTCCGTGATATCAAACCGCTGTCAGCCCCCGTCGTTGCCAGTTGCCAGCTTGCCGGTGCCATGCACCTTGACAACTGAATTCCCCCTCAGTACCATCCCTACCTCAACCACTGGAGACCCCCACGATGCCACGTGTTAACCGACGAGAAATCCTTGCCGCCGAAGAAGTTCAGGTGTTTCATGTGGTGAATCGCTGCGTACGGCGAACACATCTTTGCGGTCGTGACCCCGTGTCGAAAAGGGATTATTCCCATCGTCGTGAGTGGGTGCGGCAGCGGCTGGAGTTTCTGGCAGGCGTGTTTGCCATCGAAACGCTCAGTTTTGCTGTCATGGGAAATCATCTGCACGTGGTTGTTCGTACCCGGCCTGATGTTGTTGCTGCGTGGTCAGATGATGACGTCGCGCGGCGGTGGTGGGCCTTGTTTCCAAAGCGAAAAAACAAGGATAAATCTGCGGCTGTACCCACTGAGG
>JBDKIW010000096.1:0-12952 GCA_039796955.1 Planctomycetota bacterium | reverse complement strand
CGATGGGCACAATCCCAAAATCCACATGCCCACGGTTCACCTCCTCGAAAACCGTCGCAATCGTACTCACTGGCACCAAATCCGCAGATTCACCAAACCGCGAAATGGCCGCCTGATGCGTGAAACTAAAAGGAGGCCCCAGGTAGGCCACCCGAGTCTGCTTGATCCGCTGCCGGCCGGCACTCAGCAACGGCCGAAAAATCGTTCGCAATTCGGTCGTCGTTAACGGCCCCTGACCAACCCGGTCAATCAACCCCCAAACCTGCTGCTGATCCAGGTCACTGAACACAGCCCGCGATGGAGTCTGAACACCCTTCATCTTCTCAAGATATAACGCCACGCGACGGTTCAATAACCCAACCAACTGCTCGTCCAGCCGACTGATCTCAATCTCCGGTGGAATACCCGCTTCCCCTGCCGCAGCAGCCACTGAAACCGCCGGTGGACGCGGCCGCGGAGCAGGTGCTGCCGCCAGCGGCTTCTTAGCCACAGCCGTTTTTTCCACACCCGCACCAGACCCCGTCGCCGGCCGCGAACGCGCCGCGGGCACAGCAGCCTTTTTAGCGATCTTACTCACAGGTCTCTTTGATGGAGGTTTTTTTGCCATCGACCAGCCCAGCCCTCACCAGTAAATGTGCCCGCAAGGACTCTGCCCTGCCAGTTTGTGCCCAACGCCCGCCAGCCACTTTCGCCCGCGAACAGCCACCAGTCCGCCAGACAACCGCAGCGATAGCCACCGCCAATCGCTCGCCCGAACCTCGACTTACAACGAGATTTCTCTACGACCAACCTTGTAATCAGGGGCAATTTGAGTGTCAAGCCGCCCGCCCTGGGAGTCTCAAATCCGCTGAAACTTCGTCAGAACACACACCCTCACACCCCCCCCACACCCCGCCGCTCGCATTCCAACAGAAACCACATCAACACCCCACGCCATTTAGGCAGCAACCTGCAAAGCGACAAAGCAGCCAAAAAGGCACCCAGCCACCTGCTGCCCCACAGGTGCCAGACTGCCATTTTTACCCTCATCGCAGGCGGCCTGATGGCATTGGCTCACAAAAAACCCGAAAAAACACGTTTTTCAGCAATCTTTCCGGCTGCGGTATGAGACGTGCTCTTGTCTTTCAACATCAACGTTGCTGGCACCCAGGTGCAGGCCCCGTTCAATCGCTTTGCAGATGTCAATCAACGCTTTTCGGTCAGCGTTTCTGGCTTTTCCATCTATCGCTGTCCCGTGCTTTCCTGACCGGACTCGGGACCCTCTCTGAAGGACATGTGTCATGGCTGTTTCCGGAGAAAAAATCATCGGCATCGACCTGGGAACAACAAATTCCGTGGTGTCGATCATGGAAGGCGGCGAGCCTCGCGTGATCGCGAATCAGGAAGGCAGCCGCACAACCCCCAGCGTCATCGCATTCACGTCCAAAGGCGAAACACTCGTCGGCGAACCCGCAAAACGTCAGGCCGTCACCAACCCGCAGAACACCATCTACTCCATCAAACGCTTCATGGGCCGACGACACCGTGAAGTGGAATCCGAAGAGAAACTGGTGCCCTACAAGGTCGTCGGTGCCACAACCGACTACGTCAAAGTCAATGTTCACGGCAAGGAACACACACCTCCCGAAATCTCCGCGCTCGTCCTGCGAAAGCTCAAAGAGGCCGCTGAGAATCATCTCGGTCATAAAGTGAATAAGGCGGTCATCACCGTGCCCGCCTACTTCAACGATGCTCAGCGTCAGGCAACCAAGGACGCAGGCCAGATCGCCGGTCTTGAGGTGGCCCGTATTATTAACGAGCCCACGGCAGCCGCTCTCGCCTATGGACTCGAAAAGAAACGCGAAGAAAAAATCTGCGTGTTTGACCTCGGCGGCGGAACCTTCGACGTCTCGATCCTCGAAGTCGAAAACGAACTGATCGAAGTGCTCAGCACCAACGGTGACACTCACCTTGGTGGTGACGACTTCGATGAAACTCTGATCGGGTTCATTGCCGGTGAGTTCCAGAAAGAGAACGGCATCGATCTCCGCAAGGACCCCATGGCCCTGCAGCGGCTCCGTGAAGCATCTGAAAAGGCCAAAAAGGAACTCTCCACCCAGCAGTCCACCGACATCAATCTGCCCTTCATCACGGCCGATGCGTCCGGGGCAAAGCACCTGCAACTCAGCATCTCCCGCTCAAAGTTCGAAGAACTCATTGATCCACTCGTCGAACGCTGTCGGCAACCGGTGCTGAATGCACTTAAAGACGCCAAACTCAAGCCTTCCGATATCCACGAAGTCGTCCTCGTCGGCGGCTCAACCCGCGTCCCACGTGTGCAGCGACTGGTTCGCGACATGTTCGGCAAAGAACCTCATCAGGGTGTCAACCCCGACGAAGTCGTGTCGCTGGGTGCCGCCATCCAGGGCGGGATCATCGCCGGTGACGTGAAGGACGTCGTACTTCTCGACGTCACACCACTCTCACTGGGCATCGAAACCGAAGGCGGCATCATGACGGTGCTCGTGGAACGCAACACCACGATCCCCACAACAAAAACCGAAACCTTCTCCACCGCAGCTGACAACCAGCCCGCAGTGACAGTGCGCGTGTTCCAGGGCGAACGCAAGATGGCCGGTGATAACCGCCTGCTCGATGAATTCACTCTCGACGGAATTTCCGCCGCACCACGCGGTGTTCCACAGATCGAAGTGAAATTCGATATCGATGTCAACGGGATTCTCAGCGTGTCCGCCCGCGACAAGGCCACCAGCAAACAGCATTCGATCCAGATCAAACAGTCCAGCGGACTGTCTCAGGAAGAAATCGAACGCATCCGCAAGGACGCCGAAGCACACGCAGACGAAGACCGCAAACGTCAGGAACTGGCCGCTGCAAAGAACGAAGCTTCCTCGCTCGTCTACCAGTCCGAAAAGACGCTGCGTGAACACGGCGACAAACTGGATGCGGCCTCAAAGTCGGCCATCGAATCCTCTATCGCCAAAGTGAAGTCTGCGTCCGAGGGCAGTGATACAGCCGCTATCAAGTCCGCAGCCAGCGAACTGGCTCAGGCTGCACAGGCTCTCGCTCAGCACATGTCCGCTGACAAGGGTGGCCCTCAACCGGGTTCCGCTTCCAGCAGCGGCCCGGGTGGCAGCGATGACAACGTGATCGATGCGGAATTCGAAAAGAAGTAAGTCGCGACGATTCACGCCAGGATTCTGAAAGGCCCGAAGCAATTCCTCACGGAATCGCTTCGGGCTTTTTCTTTTCATCGTCGCAGGGTCAGGACGCGGCAACTCGTCCGCCGTCCCGCTCCGTCTCACACCAGCTCCGGCACTTCATATCCTTCCCGGTACTCACGACGCAGCCACTGGTTCGCAGACTCTGAGTCCCCGGTAAATCGACCGGTCGCCGGGTCCAGCGTCAACAGCGCACTCACTCGCAGCGTGGGGTCATCCGGCCGTACACGGTGTGCCAGCATGTGCTCGTGAGTCTCACTCAACAGAGTCTTCCAGAGCTCCAGATCGACTGCCTGCAGCGACTCATGAGTAAACGGACCACCAGCACGCCACGCGATGTTTGCCAGATTGCACCAGCCTGTGGAGTGATGACCGACCTCGACGTCCGTGTTCAGTAGGCGGCGATCCCGTGCCCGAACAGCCTCAATGAAATTCTGCTGGTGCAAACCCATACCACTGGTGCCCTTGAATTTTCGCAGCTCCCTGCCCTCGCGGTCATAGGCCACCGCACTGCCCCGCTGACCTTCCAGACGACCACCCTCACAGTACACCACGTACCCACTGCCCGGTCCCGGGTGTTTCGGTGACCCCTTGGCATCCGGCCCCGCGGTCAGATTACTCAGGCCAATCACCACCGGGATCACACCCGTGTCGAAATAGACCAGATGCACATTGGGTGTTTCACCCGCGTCATTCCATGCGACTCGCCCGCCACCACCCAGAATTCGCTTTGGCAGAGTCACTGCGTCACGGAACACCACGTTCCGGACATCATCCAGCACATGCACTCCCCAATTCCCCATCTCACCCGACCCGGTGTTCCAGTCCCAGTGCCAGTCGTACTGCAGATTGTCCCGAAAAATCGGCTTGTCCGCTGCCGGCCCCAGCCAGAGATCATAGTCGACGGTTTTCGGAATCGGCAGCGGCTCAGTGCGTTTGCCAATCGGCCCGCGAACCCCATAACGATTCACCCGCACCGACTGCAATGCCCCCAGCGCCTTTTCTTCGTGCAGAAACGCCTTCAACTCGGCCTGCATAGGATCCGAGCGCTGCTGCGTTCCAACCTGACAGATCCGATCGTACAACCGCGCGGCTGCCACCGCCTGGTCACCTTCCCACTGACTGTGCGACAGAGGCTTCTCGACATACACATCCTTGCCCGCCTGCATCGCCTGGATTGCCGCCAGACAGTGCCAGTGGTTGCAGGTGGCTACGACCACAGCGTCCACATCCGGCGATTCAATCAGCCGCCGCAGATCCTTCGCACCCATGGCCTTCGGAAATCGCTCCTGCGCCTTGCCCAGACGTGACTCGTCCGGATCACACACAGCCGTAACGTCGACGTCATCAACCTTCGAAAAGGCACCCATTAACTCATTGGAACGACCACCGCAGCTGATGAATCCCATCCGCACCGAATTGTTGGCGCGGATCGCTGCTGCCGTCCTTCGCGGGGCCGCCAGAAATAATCCGGCAGACAGTCCTGCCGACAGAACCTGACGACGCTTCAATGACTTCATCTGTTGTTCCCCCGAGTTCACATGCTGATGAAAACTTAAACCATCGGACTCTACTGCACCGCCGCGATCTTCTTCACGGAGTCCATAATCGACCGCCGCATTGGTCAACCCGTCACCAGGCGACCGAGAAATTCACCTTCATTCACCGTGGGACGCTCGGGACGACCTTTGTAGATCCATGTCAATTGACGATGGTCCAGTCCCATCAGGTGCAGAATTGAGGCGTGCAGATCATGCACATGCAAACGATCCTCCACTGCACGCAGCCCTAACTCGTCCGTCCCACCAATCGTCTGACCTCCTCGAACCCCACCGCCCGACATCCACATCGTAAAGCCGGTCGGATTGTGATCACGACCATTACCTTTTTCCGACATCGGAGTTCGCCCGAATTCGCCTCCCCAGATCACCAGCGTCTGATCCAGCAAGCCCCGCTGCTTCAGATCCCGCAGCAAACCTGCCACCGGACGGTCACTCGCACGACACAAGCCCGTATGATTGGCTTCTATGCCCGAGTGCGCATCCCACTTGCTGCCTGCGCCGTGATACAGCTGAATAAAACGCACGCCACGTTCCACCAGGCGTCGTGACAACAGACACATCCGTCCGAACACCGCGGTCTCTTTGTCGTCCAGTCCGTACAGCCGCTGAGTCTCCTGGGTTTCTTCCTGAATGGCGACCGCCTCCGGCGCGTGCGCCTGCATCCGGAACGCCAGCTCATACGACGCCAGCCTTGCCTCCAGTTCTGTCTGTTCCGGATGCTCCGCCGCAAATCGGCCATTCAGCCGATTCAGCAACTGCAGCTTCTGCTGCTGCCGACGCGGTCCCGAACCTTCCGGCGCTGTCAGATGTGGAATCGGATCCGATCCTTCCTGAAGACGCACGCCCTGGTACTGCGCCGGCATAAATCCCGCACTCCAGTTCCGCGGTCCATTCACCACACTGGACTTGTTGTCCTGCATCACCAGAAACGACGGCAGATTGCTGTTTTCACTGCCAAGCCCGTAGGAGACCCAGCTTCCCAGCGATGGACGGCCACCAATCAACGAACACGTGTTCATCTGACAGACTCCGGACGAATGATTAATTCCATCCGCCCAGCAACCTCGCAGCACGGCGAGATCATCCACGCATTTCGCTGTCTCCGGCAGCCAGTCTGAAACCCACGCGCCACATTCCCCATGCTGTCGCCACCGACGACGGCTGGCCAGTAACGGCGAACGAGATTCTCCCATGGGAGTAATCACGTCTCCGAAACTTGCCGGCAATTGCTGCCCCGCCAGCTGATTCAGCAGGGGCTTCGGATCAAACAGGTCCAGATGGCTGGGTCCACCCTCCATAAACAGAAAAATCACACTTTTCGCGGTGCCCGGCAATGCCGGCACCAATGCCCCAGCGCTTCGCGCAAGCTCCGCCATTCCGCCCGGTGCCGACGAGGGCTCAGCCAGAACCACGGACGCGGCGAGTCCGGCGAAACCGCCACCGCCCGCCGTCAGAAAGTCGCGTCTGCGCTGTCTGAATGCCTGGTCCATCACCGGCCCCCTCTTTCCTACTGCTGATACGCACGGGCACCACTCTACCCACAGATCCAGTACGAAATTCTTACAAAACATCCGGCCCCGGGCACGCTTAAAGACGCCTGTTCATGCGATTTCCGGAAATCTCGCGCCTCCCGATCACTCCCGCACGGGCTTGCCCGCGGCAATCAATTCGCGATGCCCCATCAATCGCGCCTTTTCCCCCTCAGGCGCAGTCTCGATCGCCGTGCTGATCCATTTTCCCGCTTCATCAAACTGCCCCTGATCCGCCAGCGCCGCCGCCAGGGTATCCAGAGTATTCCATTGACGATACTCCGTCATCCCACAGGCCGCCTTCGCCAGTTCCAAGGCCCGGGCTGGCTGCCGGATGGTGTCGTCCGGGCAGGTCGCCAGCAGCCACGCAAGATCATTCGTGGCCTCATACGTCAACGGACTGATGCGAATCGCCTGCTCCAGATCACTGATCGCATTCGCATACTGCTGCTTTCTGCGATACGCGAATGCGCGATTTCCCAGCGCATCCACATACTTCGCGTCCACTTTCAGCGCTGCCGTAAAGTCCGCGATGGCCTGATCCACCAGGTTCAGTTTCTGATGCACGATCCCTCGATTGTTCAACGCTTCAGCAAACTCGGGGACAATTTTCAGCGCCGCATTCAGGTCGTTCAGTGCCGCCTTGTACTGCTCCGTCTCGATGTACGCCAGAGCTCGATTGTTCAGATACAGCACACTTCCCGATTCAAGTGCCAGCGCCTGCGTAAAATCATTGATCGCCGCCGCATAATTTGCCTGCAGATAGTAAGCCTTCCCCCGATTGTTCAGAGCTCCGGAATTCTTAGGAGCCTTCCGCAGACTTTCAGAAAAATCAGCGATCGCCTTCTCATACTGCTGATGCGCCAGATACGCAACACCTCGCAGATGATAATTCTCTGACGTCGCCACACGAGTCAACCGGCCCGACAATTCCTGAATCGCTGAGTCGAACGGGACGGTCTCCTTTTCCCACAACCATCCCCCCTTCTCGCTGATCCAAAGCCATTCGCCATTTGTCAGCGCGACCGTAAACACTTCCCCAAGATAGGACGTCCAGACGGTGGCGTCCGGGGTCCGGATCGGGGCCCCATGCCGCACAATCAGGATTCTGGTGCCCACACGCGGATCCCGAGCCGCCCCCTTTGGCTCCTGACCCACAGCAGAATTTCCCAGACACAACAGACCACAAAACATCAGAACACTGAGAAACTGTTTCACGGTGGCATCCATCCCGGCGAAAAAATACGGCGGTCGCCGATCCACAGTCCGTGCAGACCTGAACAAACCACCCTCTCTGCGTAATCTTCGACGAAATCTCCGCCTGCATACAGCAGGGGAAATCAGAATTTGCCGTCATCAGCATCGCGCCGTTGCCTCTAAATGCCCCCTTCCAGCCACCTGTCGGGAAAACCACAAAGCAAGCGCATGCTGAATTCGCGAAAAAACCGAGGATCTCCGCTTCGACAACTTCCTTACACCGCTTCTCAGAGGCTCTCGCCATCCAACGCCATATGACCCCAATTCGGCAGTTTCTGCCGAGGCCTCTCGGGGAACCGGGACCGAAACATCACCAGTACGGGACACCCTGCCGCCGCAGTCCGGGATGGAAAAACGATGGCAATCTGGAAAATCGGGGGCGTTTTTACCGGATTTTCGGGAGGTGTTTATTTGCTGAATTCGCGAGACAAAATCCCGGGGCATCGTTTCGTCGGAGCGAACAGCGATTGATCCGGGGATGGACAGCGTTTCCCCTTCCCCCTTCGGTCACCTCTGATAAATCGGCAAATACCCATACTCAATGGCCAGAGCCAGCACTGCCAGCGCTGTGGAGTACACCTTGCCGGCCTGCCGCTCTGTGCCGTCTTCCGGAGTCCAGTAGCCGGCCGGATTCTGCAGATCCAGAATGGTGCGATACAATGCTTCCCGCGACTGCTGCCACTCCTCACCACCGACTTTGTACATACCGATCGTGCAGTAGTAAGCCCCATAGAAGAAGTAGTGCTCTGTCCTCACCAGCGGACGCGAAAGAATCATTCTGGCTGCCGCAAGAGTTTCAGCGGTCCGATGCTCCCCGCAGACCTCCAGCGCCGTGATCCCTGTGCCAGCACGAGTAATCGTGCTGCCGTGCCCAACCATATAGCCAAAGCCACCGTCGTGCTTCACATGCAGCCGCTTCAGGTACGCCACGGCCCGGTCAATGTTCTCGGCCGGCACATCACAGCCGATATCCTTTGCCGCACGCAGCGCCAGCAGTTGCCAGGCACTGACACTCAGATCGGAATCTCCACTGGTCGGCTGATACCGCCAGCCACCGTCATGTTCAGGTGGCCGAGGATGATTTTGTGCATCCACAATCAGTTTCACCGCCCGCAGCAGACACTCCCGGCAGGCATCCGCCTGCGAGTCCTCAACCATGCCACTGATCTCAGCCAGCATCAGCGTGGCGATTCCGTGACTGTACATGGGGCCATGACCACCATCACGTCCCACCAGCAATCCGTTGGGTTGCTGTTGAGACATCAGCCATGCCAGCCCTCGCGGCAAATGACGACCATACGGCCCCTCGCCCGGCACATGGCCTGCGGACAGAAACGCCATCATCGCCAGAGCTGTTGTGGCGGTCGATTCACCAAAATCATTAGTCGTCCATGCCCCGGATGCCTGCTGCTCACTCTCCAGCCAACGCAGAGCCCTGCGGATGGACTCGTCAATCCGCTTCTCCAGAGCATCAGGGCGCTCATCCCTCCCGACGACGGCCGACGTCACCAGCAGTGGCAGAAGCCCCAGCAGATTCCGTCGCGTCCGCATCTGATTCGCTGTATGCCGAGCCATTTGAACCACTCCCCTCAATCAATGTTCAGAAGATACCAGAGCGAGAAGCCAACTGCCAGTAGTCACGACTTCCAGCTTCCCGGGGCCATCCATCTGTCATTTGACATCCGCTACTAGTCCTGGTACTGTTTTTCCCTCTCAACTGCATTTCGTTGTCTTGCACCCACAGGGGCATCAGACAGGGGCGTTCATCATGGCACGCACAAATCGACGAGACGTCCTGGCGGATCAGGACATTCAGGTGGTGCACTGCGTCAATCGCTGTGTCCGACGTGCGTTTCTCTGTGGCAACGACGAGCTTACCGGCAAAAATTTCGATCATCGACGCGGACTGATCCGCAAACGTCTGGAACTTCTCGCCGGCATCATGGGCATCGAAATTCTCGGCTATGCCGTCATGAACAACCATTTTCACGCGGTCCTGCGCAACCGACCGGATGTTGTAGCCACGTGGTCAGACGCCGAAATCGCTCGAAAGTGGTGGATGCTCTGCCCGCTGCGAAAGAACGAAGACGGCAGCCCCGCGGAACCCACCGACACAGAACTGAAGGCCATCCGCGCCGATCGTAAGTCGCTGAAGGAAAAGCGACGGCGGCTGTCCAGCATTTCGTGGTTCATGCGGTTCGTTTCAGAGCGCATTGCGAAAGATTCGAACAGGGAAGACAAGTGCACCGGTCGTTTCTGGGAGGGCCGCTTCAAAGCCCAGGTGTTACTCGACGACGCTGCGATTCTCGCATGCCTGCAGTATGTCGATCTAAACCCGATTCGCGCGGGGCTCACGAAGACGCTGGAAGGCAGTCTTTTCACAAGTATTCAGGACCGCATTGAAGACTTGAAGCAGGCGAAGAACCAGTGTGCTGACGCGAATCCGTCCCATGCGGAAAACGTCACATCATCAGCGGCAGCGTCAGCCTCGTCTGTGCCGGTACCCCCGGTGATTGCGATACCGGAATCACTGCCGGCCGCGGAACGAAATGCCTTCGACGCCGCCGTCGAACATGGGGCTCGCGCGGGCTGGCTGTCGCCGATTCCGCTTCAGCCCAAGCGTCAGGTGGTACGAACTAAGCAGACGGAACGCCGGGCCTCAAACAAGGGCTGTCTGTCACTGGGCCTTGGCGAATACCTGCAACTGCTGGACTGGACAGCTCGGCAGATTCGAACCGGCAAACGCGGGGCGACCCCAGCAGAACTGGCCCCAGTGTTTGAGCGACTGCAGATTTCAGCGGAGTTGTGGGTGGAATGCGTCACACATTTTCATAAATGGTTCCGTTCCAGTGTCGGCCGCCCGAAAGCAATGACCACGAACGCCGAAACAAAAGGCCACAACAGAGCCATCAGCATCAACGCCTCACGCAAAGTCTTCGCATAGCAGCCGCTCGAAGTAAATCGTTGATTCACAAGCCCTTAGACGCTCTGTCAATAGATGGATGGCACCAAAAATCGGGGCAGCACCAAAAAACGGGGCATCAGCGGAGCTGTGGGTGGAATGTGTCACGCACTTCCATAAATGGTTCCGTTCCAGTGTCGGCCGCCCGAAGGCGATGACCACGGACGCTGAGACAAAAGGCCACAACAGAGCCATCAGCATCAACGCCTCACGCAAAGTCTTCGCGTAGCAGCCGCTCGAAGTAAATCGTTGATTCAAAACCACTTAGACGCTCTGCCAATAGATGGATGGCACCTTTAAAAGTACGATTTCAAGCAACAGACTTTTTTCGCTCATGTCCTAAAAGGCACCCGCTCCAGCATGGGACGCCCCAAATCAATGGCCACCAGCGCTGAAACAAACGGCCACAAAAGAGCCATCAGCATCAGCGCCTCACGCAAAGTCTTCGCATAGCAGCGGCTCGGAGTAAATCGTTGATTCACAGGCCCTTAGACGCTCTGTCAGTAGATGGATGGCACCAAAAATGCCAGCACCAAAAATGCCAAAAATCAACACCAAAAATCGGGGGATAGCAAGAGGCAGCCATCGAGCGGTTTTTGCCGGTACCTCAGGTCTTGAGCAGAACCTCTGACAATTATCCGGGCTCTATTGAATTTCCGTTTCCTGCCAGGGGCGGAAAGTTGTTATGACACAAGACGAGGCTGTCTTCGCTCACCTCTTATTCGCTGCACTCATGTGGAGTTGTCTGCGTTGCCCCCACGAATTGCTTCCATTCTGGTCTCACTCACCCTCGTTTCGGGTTGTGCCGGCCTTGCGTCGACAAGGATGCTATCCAGCAACTCCTCGGGCGAAGCCGCTGTGGGCCACATGACGACTGCTCAACAGGTGGAAAGCGACTTCCGGATCATTGATCCGGAAGCCTTGCGGCTTGAATTGACAGAACTGCAGACAGGTCAACAGGTGCGACTTGTCGCGTTTACGTCGCCCCCTCAAGCAAACGATGCCGGTCTCAGCAGTGAAACAGTTGAGTATGTCGGCACGATTGAAGCAATCGACTCTGATCGCATCGTGCTCAAGGATGCATCGCTTGTGACCAGTGCAAATACGGTAGCACGGCAGAAATTCGCAAGCCGAGTTCCTTACTTCAACCGAATGTTCAAAACGCCCCCTTTGACAAAGGAAAACCATCGATTGCCGCAGGGCGTATCAATTCCATTTTTGAATGTCGTCGCCGCCGCACGCCCGGGCTCTTCAATCGAAATCATGGAGCGAATCGGCGTCGATTTCGGCCACGAATCCGACAATGGTGAATCGTCTGTGAAAAAAGAGGTGGTTGTTGTCCTGATTCACCAGTCGACCAACGAATCACAGCCAGAGTGACATGCTCAGGCAACCCCGATAGAAACTACCAGGCCCCACTTCGATGCACAGAAACTCAGCCACACATGACGAAAAACGATCACGGCTGGCAATACCGCAGCACGACAACGCGGATTCACCAAAGACCTGACAACCATTGCAAACTCCCGCACTAACACCTCGTTAGAGTTTTCCGGAACAGACGGCCTTGCACTTCTGTAGGCGATTGAGGATGGTTCACAGCCCGATTCCAAAAGTTTCAAAGCTCGACGTTTTTTCCAGACACGCGACGAGGCTGCTCACTTGAGCATTGTTGCCCGCGTCCCTAACGCCGTTGTCGATTCACCCAACAAAATTGCCCTCGCCCCCGTCTCTGCTCCCGAGAATGCCCCCATGAACAAGACTCTGGTACTTTCCTTGACCACCGTTCTCTGGCTGAGCGCTTTTTCCTGCCCATTTGCTGCTTCGGATGAGAAGACACTTCAGATCCCGGATTTAACGCACGGGGACACAATCCCTGCTCGAATGAAACACGACTGGAATCTGGGACCGACCGGACTGCGCGGCTGGATGTTCTGCGACAAACTTGTCACCACTGATGCTCGCCAAATCGCCGTCACAGCCGTGGATCACGGCTCGCCGGCCGACGGGTTGATCGCTGCCGGTGACGTGATCCTTGGCGTTGGTGGGCATCTGTTTTCGTACGACCCTCGTACGGAGTTTGGGCGGGCGATCACTGCAGCGGAGTCAGACGAAGGTGGTGGTCGCCTTGTGCTGACTCGATGGCGTGGCGGAAAAACGGAAGATGTCACCCTCACGCTACCCATTCAGGGTTCATTCAGCGCCACTGCTCCCTATGACTGTCCAAAGTCGCAGCGCATCCTCCAGCAGGGCCTCACAGCCCTCACGACACGCATGTCGGCGGCGGATTACCCGGATACCACTGATCCGATTCCACGCAGTCTCAACGCCCTCGCACTGCTTGCCGGAGGCAATCCAGCGCATGTCACGCTGGTGCGGCGCGAGGCACAGTGGGCCGCAGACTTCACAACATCGGACTTC
>JBDKIW010000095.1:0-3775 GCA_039796955.1 Planctomycetota bacterium | reverse complement strand
CATGCAGAATCAGCATCGGTGGATTATCCCGAGACGCATAGTGCACCGGACTGACAGCATTCGTTTTGTCCCGATCGGAATTCAACGACACGCCGATCAAACCGGAATAAGGATCGCCTGGCATGTTGAACGGAAACACATTTCGAATATTGGCATCGTCCTCCGCCTGCTGCATCACCGTGGCAAAGTTGGCCGGCCCGTAGATATTGCACACGCACGTCACCCGATCCGAGACGTCATCATGGCCACCAATTTTTGGAAACGCCTGCTTGCCACCGGCCATGCCTACCAGGGCTGACAGATGGCCACCTGCCGAACCGCCCACCACACCGACCTTGTCCGGGTTCAGGTGGTATTCGTCACTGTGCGCCCGCAACCAGCGTAACGCCGCCTGGCAGTCCTGAATCTGCGCCGGAAACTTTGCCTTCTGACTGAAGCGGTACTCAATGCTGGCCACGGCGTATCCACGCCCCACCAGATGCAGCAGCGGACAGGGAAACTTACTGCCCCCGATCCACCCACCACCATGGATGTGCACAATCAACGGCAAGGGACGCTCAGGCACTGACTCGGGCAGGTACAGATCCAGCCGCTGAGCCTCATCGCCCTCCGGAACATACGCCAGATCACGCTCCATCCGGACGCCGGCAGGAAGCGACACAGCCGCCGCCCCGGATTTGCCCGCTGCCGGCTTTTTCACGGCCTCGTCGACCGCCAGCACACTCGCCGGCCCGGCGATCATCAGACTGACCACAACCAGCGTCAAACATCGCATGAGCACAATAGCTCCCCATACCAATGATTTTCGACTTTCGGAACCCTGCCGAAACGAAAGGCGGTGTCAGGAATCAGACAAACCTGCCCATTCCAGCACATGACTCGGTGCACCACCCCAAAGCGTTCAGTCTCCTGCCCGCAGAGAAACTGTCAAGTCGGCATCAATTTCCACCAGCCCACTTCGATGCCTCGACCTTCAAACTCTGTCGTCGATAGCACCGCTTCTGAACCCTTCATAAGGTCCGTGGAACAGAAGCGACCACCGTTGTCATTCTCCACGATTCTGCCGAGGTGAATTCGCAACCGCGGTCGCCCCGTTTCTGCAGACTTTACTGCCTGCAGTTAGCCCTTCACTTTGACAGATCGACCCGGACAAGTTCCCGATCGTTTCTCGCAAACACACTTTTCATGGCAAAGGCCGGATGAGACCAGATCGTCTGACGACGCTGCACGGGGCGTGTCGGTTCCACAAGCTTTGCACGACTGAGCTCTTCATACCCGGTGCCGGTCAAACGAGCGATAATCAGGTCCCCCTGCTCGTTGTGCAGAAAGACGCGATCTTCATGAGGAACGAGGAACGCGTTCCACCAGCGGCCACTTCCAGTCGCCTGCAGCGTCTCCCACTGACGCGACCCGTCCGACGTCTTCAGACATCGGAGCTGTCCATAGCTGCACACTCCGAAGATGTAGTCCGGCTGCACAATCGGTGTCGGCATGATTGAATGCAGGCCGTCTGTTTCGATTTCGCTGCTGCTCTTGCCCTTCCAGACCACTTCCGCGGATTCTGCCCCAACTTTCAGCATCAGCGGACCATCATAAAAGGCCGTCAGAAACAGCTGATCTCCCAACTGACGCGGCATCGGAACCGTCAGGCCGTATTTGATCGACCACGGATGCTGCCAGATCACGGCACCTGTTTTCGGATCCAGCGACGAGACGGCTTCCGGATGCCAGATGATCAACTGGCGACGCCCGCCAAACTCATAAATCACCGGCGGACAATAACCGACCTGAGCATCAGAGAGTGATCTCCAGAGCTCGGCACCCGTCCGACGATCAAAGCTGATCACCAGTCCATTGTCCTTCCCACCCACCAGCGTGATCAGCTGATCGCCGTCCACCAGAGGTGACGCAGCCATGCCCCAGGTCGGCAGTGGTGTCCCGAAGTCTTTCGGAAACTCCTTCGCCCACCGGACCGTTCCGTCCGCGGCGTCAAAGCAGAACATATGCCCCTCAGCCCCGATCGTGTAACACAAACCGTCGTGAATCACCGGCGTGGTACGCGGTCCGGCTGGATAACTGACGGTGTAGCGGACGGGGTGCACGTGCTTCCAGAGCTCTCGCCCGGTCTCTGCATCCACGCACAGAATCCGCTCAACCCCCTCGTCAACGATGCGGTCCGTCAGATACACTCGTCCGGCGGCAACCGCCGGCCCCGAGTAGCCTTCGCCGACGGGCACTGACCAGACACGCGGCAGCAGTCCAGTGGTGGAAAACTCGTCCACAATTCCCGTCTCGCGCCATGTGCAATCGCGCTGCGGACCACCCCACTGCGGCCAGTCATCAGCACTGACAACCGGCAATCCGGAAAGCGTGCACAACACAAAACACAATCTCTGCAACAGCATCGGGAATCGCCTGTCTATGAGTCAAAATGGACCGGAGTTCTCCGGAACTGTGGTCACACACAATACATCCACCACGATGGAGTCTAACGAGTTCTCCATTTTTTTCCGTGCGAACAAGTCCAACATCCGGGATCAATCCACAACAGCCACCGGATCACGAGAACGCACGTCCCTGATCGTTCAGCGAACAGCAACTCCCGAACATCTGCCGGACATCAGTCCCGACAAATCGCGCGGAACGTCAGGTTGATGCGTTCTCCGACCGGTCGTTTGGTCTTCGGCACTTCGTGCTGCCAGTAATTCTGCATGGTGCCCGCCATGATGATCAGCGTCCCGTGACCGACTGGAAATGTCCTGGTTTCGCGCGTCTCATTGTGGCGGATGCGAAATTTACGAGTTGCGCCCAGCGACAATGAACCGATCACTGGGCCCATTTCCGGTTCATCATCGGCATGCCAGCCCATACTGTCCGATCCGCTGCGATATCGATTCACCAGGCAATAGTTGTATTCTCCCGCAACCGCTTCCACGTGCTCTTTGATTTCCAGCAGCGTGTCGGTCCAGGGACGCGCCACATTGACGAAACCCGAATACTTATAGGTGACACCGGGATCACCATACGAGGCGATCAGCCTGGGCTGCAGATAACCAAAGATCCCGGGCTTTTGTTCCCAGTGACATTCCGTCATCAAACGGCTGAAGTAGTGATCTGCCCGATCGGCACTCAGAAACTCCGGCGCCAATAACAGCACCCCTCCGTCCGCCAGTTCAATCCTTTCCAGAAATCACGTCCTTTCCTGCAGCAGCACATACTTCGATCCAGCAGAGACAGTCCACGTGTTCGTGGCTTGCGTGCCGACGTCGTGCGGTTTTCGAAATCGCAGGCCGGTGGCTTCTGCCTGGTATTTCAACAATCAAAACTCTCTCGGCAGACAAGGAATTGCGAAGCTGTGCTGCCATGAAACCACATCCGCGATGGTGCTCGCAGTGTACCTCGACCATTCATCAATGTGAACAACCGCAGCAATCACACAAGATTCAGATCGCATGGATTCCTCCTCTGAACGCCACACTGCCTTCACAACCTGTGACAGAACCATTCTTCCGCACCGGATGCACTGCGAAACACCCCGTCAGCCACTCAAACAAACGGTTTCCGCATGAGCCTTCTTTCCCCGGTTTGCTCCGAGTACACTGCAGGATTCACGGGGTGCTGGTGTGACGCACTTAAACTCAGCAACTCCACTCCGCTCAGTGACCACCTTCCCAGATCACTCCGCCGGCCCGAACAGAACCATGAAGACAAACGCACTCCGGAAATTTCGCGAACGCCTGTCACGAAATGAACCCGTCTTCGGAATCTGGGTGAC
>JBDKIW010000094.1:0-5922 GCA_039796955.1 Planctomycetota bacterium | reverse complement strand
AACGCGCGGGCTCGATCAAGGCCCCGGGAAAACTCCGCGGCGGCATCGCGAACCTGCTCACGCAATTCCAGAGTCTCCGGGACCAGTTTCAGGTGCGTCGTACTGCGACGCTTGCCCTTCTTCTTCACCGGCGTCGGATCGTCATCGTCCGAGATCAACGGCTCCTGCGGAAATTCCGGCCGCAGCGGCTCGTCGTCAGTCAGATCAGTCTGAGCATGCACAATTGACACTCTGGTATTCTCCATCGATGGCCGCCTGTCCCCTGTTCGACCACCACTCCGGACCGACAACTTCACGGCAATCGCCAGTTCAGTGCCCGTCACGATCTGTGGTCCATTCAGACAACACCCGTTTCCAGCGCCTCGGTTTCTTCTTTCGTCCTGATGTTCCGCAGACTCACCGCCCGCGGCCCGCTTGATCCTCGCCAACGTCACAGAACACCGCCGTCAGTTCCCTGCCGACTGTTGACCGCCGACTGTTGACCGCCGTCAGCCGAATTGCCCAGGCGAGCCCGGGACAGACGCCGACGACAACGGAATCTTAGTCGAATCAGAACCGTTTCGCACCAGATTCCAGCGATTTAACCCCGAGACCGTGAAGATGACTGGATACAACTCCTCAAAATACCAGAGTTTTGCGAAATAGAAACCAATCGGGCTGGGACCAGTCACCTTTCCTGTCTCAATGCTCTCCGTCAACCATGCGGCCCCCCGATCCGTCGCAGCTTCAGCACCCGCTATGCCCGCCAGACATTCCACCGCCAACGCCGTCTCTTCCACGGTGCTCGTTATCCCGCGTCGGGCCGACCACCCGCCGTCGTCGTTCTGATTCTGCAGCAACCAATTCACCGCGCGCGCTACAGCCAACTCCGCCTGCGGTCCACTGGTCACCAGTGCCCGCAGAACCCGCGTTGTGCCATACAAGGGGTTTTCATCGTCCTGATTGTGCTGGTTGCCAAACCATAACGGTAACCACGTTCCATCCGAGCGCTGTTCCCGCAGCAGAAACCCGATCCCGGCACGCCGCGCTCGCTGAACACGCCGCAACAACCCAGCATCCTCAGCCCCAAGTCGCTGCTCCCAAAGCCCAAACGCACGCAGCACATGCGCTGTCAGGTCGCTGGAACTGCGGTCGAAGGGCAAGGCCCCCCAGCCACGACAAAACGTGGGCCAGCCTCCGTCCCGATTCTGCAGGCCCAGCAGCCATTCCACGGCCGCGCCCAGCGCCGACCGCTCCGCTTCACCATAACGTTCGCCCGAACCACGCAGATTCAACAGCGCCAGCATCGCTCCCGGTGTGTCGTCTGCATCCGGGACTCCACCCGGTAAGTCCGTCCATGACCAGCCTCCCGGAGCCGCCTGAGTGTAGGGATGCACGTTCCGATATTGCTGTCCCAGTAACCACCCGCGAAGGATTTCCCGATCTGGTTCTCCGGATCTGTCAGCCACATTCCGGCTTTCACTGCCGCTCAATGCATTCACACTCAGCGTCGTCACCCACGTCGCCAGATTCGTGTCGATCGGCCAACTCCCGTCCTCACGTACCGACGCCTCAATAAACTGCAGACATCGACGCGTCACCGGATGCTCCAGCAGGTCGCACCCAATCAGACTCATGCCCACAAAGCTGGTCAGCGGTGTCGCTTCCAGAAATCCGCCGTGCTCAGGCTGTATGGTTTCGAGGACCCGCAACGATCTCGCGATCGCCCGACGCCGAATCCAGCGGACAAGCGGGTTCCAGTGCCCCTGATGGCGAAAAATCACCTGCCCGATCGCAATCAACGCCGGCAGAGCATAACTGACCACCGGCATGCTGACCGCCGCATAGTACCGATGCGGTATGCAGGACAGTTCAAAGGGAAGGGGAATGACGGACTTCCAGTCGACAATTCCGGCGAGTGCACAGTGCGTCAGAATCGGCACCGAAAATGTCCGGTCCTTTCCGTACCGCTGCAGCACCGCCGCAACGCCACCAGCCCGCTCCACGTAGTCCCGGGACCGCCGCCACGCCTCGCGCCATGACTCATCGCGATGCTCACGCCCCCCATCACTGGCGAGATGAAACACGGCATAGGCCAGCATCGAGGTGGAAATGTTGCTGAGACTTTTTGTGGTATCCCCCCAGCCACCGTCCGCGTTCTGGTTTCGCGCCAGCCAGTCCAGGCCCGCCTGAGTCAGTCGCTGCCAGCGGGCAATCTCGGCTTCGTTTTTACTGGCTGCGGCCGCTTTCGTTAGGGCCATCACCGCGGTTGCGGTGGACAAGGCCGATGTCGATAGACAGCCAGTCCACCAGCCACAGTCATTCCGGGACCGTAACAGCAGTTCCCGGACCTGTTGAAATGCTGCCACCGTTCGCGCGGGATCCATGCTGACGTCGCCCCCTGTCAACTCTGCCGAGGATAAAAGCGTTCGCAACTGACGCGTAGGCCCGACCACGCAGATCGCTCAGCTGCCCTCAGCCGCCGGCCCCGCCGGTGCTCCTTCCACATCCGGCTCACCACTCGGTACGTCCGGGTGCAGCAGAGCCTCCTCGGCCCGCATTTCTTCAAGCCGACGAATGATCAGTCGGTTCAGCTCCGGAAGCCCTTTGCCGGTCACCGCAGAAATCAGGAACACATCTCGTCCGGTGACCTCACGCAACAATTCCGCACACGTCGCGGCGTCCGGAAGCTCCGCTTTCGTGACACAGATAATCTCCGGCCGCTCCGCCAGTGTCGGATCGTAAAGCCGCAACTCTTCACGAATCCGAGTGTAGTTGTCCAGCGGATCACTCATGTCCGCAGGCGATGGTTCGACGAGGTGCACCAGCAGCCGCGTTCGTTCCACGTGCCGCAGAAACTCATGGCCCAGCCCGGCCCCAGAGTGCGCTCCTTCAATCAGTCCCGGAATGTCCGCAAGCACGTATTCATGGTCATACCCCACGTGTACCAGCCCCAGATTGGGGTACTTGGTGGTAAACGGGTAGTCGGCGATTTCCGGAGTCGCCCGGGAAACGCGGCTGAGCAGAGTGGACTTGCCGGCGTTGGGTTTGCCCACCAGCCCCACGTCGGCAATCATCTTCAGTTCCAGCTGAATCTCACGGTATTCGCCGGGGTGCCCGCCTTCGGATTCTCGCGGTGCCCGATTGACGGAATTCGCAAACCGCTTATTGCCTTTACCGCCGCGCCCACCTTTCGCCACGATGACCGAATCACCATGGTGCTGCAGGTCTTTCAGCAAATGCCCATGCTGGTGATCCTTCACCAGCGTTCCCGGGGGCACCAGTATGATCGTGGGCTTGCCACACTTGCCGGTGCACAGGGCTCCCAGCCCATGCTCTCCCCGCTCAGACTTCCAGTGGCGATGCCCGATCAGGTTGCCCAGTGAGCCCTGGTTGCGGTCCGCCTGAATGATGATGTCTCCGCCATTGCCGCCGTCACCACCGTCCGGGCCACCACGCGGGACAAAAGTCTCACGACGGAAGCTGCTGCATCCATTGCCACCGTCACCAGCTCGACAAAACAAAATCGCTCGATCTGCAAACATGAAATCCCCGAACTTCCCGCGAAACACCAGAGTCCCGACGCGGAGCCCATCACGGTGAACTCCGTCGCCGGGTTTGCGTCCTGCGAAGAATCATAGCAGTTTTTCGGGCAAGCATGCAGTCCATCGCAAAAGTTCCACGCCGCAAAAAGGGGTCAGGTCTCTTTTTGAACTGCCCCCGCCCCGTTTCACCGCCCCTGGGGTTGGCCTTGCTGTGCCGAAGTCACACGCGTCAGATTCTCGGTGAATTGCTGCAGATTCATGTTATCCAGCCGAATCCCGGCCTGCTCAAACATGCCTCGAACTCGTCGGCTTTGCTGCCACTCCTCAGACTCAATGATCCCGTTGCCATTCTGGTCCAGCCGGGAAAAGTAGGCCGGCGCCATCGCAGCTTCACCACCACCGCTGCTACCCGGTGCTCCACCACCAAACGGAAATCCGCCGGGTTGCGGTTGGCCCGGTTGACCGTTGGGAGTCCCGTTGGGGGCCTGTTGGCCGGCTTTCACTCGGGCCGGTGTGGCACTGACGATTGTCAATCGCTTACGAGCTTCCCCGGCCGATGCAGCAATCGGCTGTCCGTTGGCCGCTGCAGCCGCAACTTCCGCTGCCTGCAGCTCTTCCGGCGTCAGAAAGCCATCAAAATCCGTGTCCATCGCTTCAAATTGCTCAATCTCTGCACGACGTGTCATCATCCATTCGTGCATCCCCAGCTGGCCATCATAGTCCACATCCACCTCGGCATAGGCAGGCGGCAGGGACAATGTGATTGGCTTTCTGGGTTTCATGCGGTAGGGCGTAAGAGCCTTCGGACGCTGTCCCTGCGCATTCGCGTTGGGGTCACCAGGATTTCCACCCGGCCCACCCGAAAATCCCCGACTCATGCTGTTTCGCATGTCGTCCAGTGACATGCCTGCCTTGAGTTCCACGCCGCGGGCTTTCATCATGTCCCGCACAAACGATGGCATCCGGTCCAGTTCTTCCTGGTCGATCTGCCCGTTGCCGTTGGAATCCATCATCGAGCCAAATCGGCTGCTCCGATCACCGCCCGGAGGACCTCCGAAACCACCTGGAGGTCCGCCAAAGCCGCCTCCAAATCCCCCCGGAGGGCCACCAAAACCACCTGGAGGCCCACCAAAACCGCCCGGAGGCCCACCAAACCCGCCGCCACCAAAGCCCATCGGCGGGCCGCCGCCACCGCCCGGAAAACCCCCAAACATCGAGCTACCGCGGTCGCCTCGACCTCCCCGATCTCCGCGGTCACCACGATCTCCACGATCTCCACGATCACCTCGGTCTCCGCGACCTCCAAACGGGTCCTGTCCGGAAGCGGGCACAGCGGCCGCCAGCAATCCTGCAATCGCCGTCAGTGTGAACAAACGTTTCATGGTCCATGATCCCGGATGGTTTTTTTGGAGGCGATTCGGGGTTGCTGCTGCCTGTATTATGGTCTCAAACACCGTCTGACCTCCTCTGATTCGGGAATCTTTCCAATTTTCGCAGACTCCCACGCCATAATTGTGGGTTTGAAAGCGAAGAACCCCATAAAACGTTCGCAGCAGGTGCAGTCCCCCGGACCTGTGCGTGGCGTCCCCGTTTCAATCGGTATCTTCTTTCCGCAGGCAGCAAACTTGAGGATTTCCGAGGGATCCGGGGGGGAAGTGGTCATGACTTGCGGGCTGTTGTGCGAAGAATACACAGTTTTCTCAGCCTGCAGTTGTGAAATTGTTGTCGTTTGTCAGATGACGGTGCAAAACTCTTGTGTCCGAATTCCAAAGTTTCCCGGTGATCGCCGTCGACAGACCCTGCCACGCCGGGATTTGTTAATCGGCCACAGTGATCATCGTGCAGAATCCCCGGACTTCAGCAGTTTCCCCCGAACATCGCCAAACAAATCTCCCGACAGGCGGGTTTTCTGCGGATTGTAAGAAAGTCGACCATGAGCAAGTTGCGTGGCATCTCTCTCTGGCTCTGCACGATTCTCGTGCTGCAGGTCCTCTCGTCCACAGCGTCGGCACAGTCCAGCGGTCGGACGGGATCAGAAACAGATTTGCTGCGTCGTGAGGACGTCCAGCAGGAATTGGGGCTGTCCGAATCTCAGAAGACTCAACTGACCGAGGCCGCCGCCGCCGGAACGCCCGGCAAGGAAATTTTCGACCCGTTTCTGCAGCGGATGAAGGACACGAAAGACGAGGCCGAGCGGACAAAGATTCGCGAAGAAATGCAGCAGGCGATTCAGGCCGCACGTACTTCTTCGGGCGGCAAGGCGCTCACGATTCTCGACAGCCGCCAACTCAAGCTGCTGAGAACAATTTTCATCCGCGAGGCTGGGGTTCGGGCCATTTCTGACTCCCGCGTGGCGACAGACCTTGGCTTGACCGACGACCAGAAGAAGCAGCTGGAG
>JBDKIW010000093.1:0-3447 GCA_039796955.1 Planctomycetota bacterium | reverse complement strand
CCTGGTCCACGAGGTACTGCGGTACGCCGGACAGGTCAAACACACGCGTGTTCTGCGCGTCAATTCCGGCACAGTGGTACAGCGTCGCGAAGACCTCCTGAAACTGGACCGGTCGCAGCTGGGGCTGTTCACCATAGCGATTCGTGGCACCAACAGCCTGCCCCGTTCGCATCCCGCCCCCAGCCAGGACGGCCGTGTTGGCCTGCGGCCAGTGATCTCGACTGTTGTTGCTGTTGATCTTCGGGGTCCGACCAAACTCACCCCAGACCACCACGGAAACGTCCTTGTCCAGTCCTCGCTCGTGCAGGTCTGTGACCAGCGCCGCAAGGCCCTGATCCAGTCGCGGGCACTCTTCCCGACACTTCGGGAAGTTCATTCCGTCCGGTCCATGCCAGTCCCAGCGGCTGAAGTTCAGCGAGACAAAACGGGCTCCCGCTTCCACCAGTCGCCGTGCAACACACAGATTTTCAACCATCGGCGGCGCACCGTCACGCTGAAACGCCTCACTGCTCTGACCATACCGCGCCACAATCCGGGGATCTTCGCGAGACAAGTCCAGCGCATCCACCAGACGTGAGGTTGTCAGAATGCCCATCGCCTGCTGAGCGTAGACATCCAGGCTTTCCATCTGCCCACGCTGATCCGCATCCCGACGAAACCGATCCAGAGATTTCATCAGACTGGTGCGATCCTGCAGTTTCTCCAGCGTGACGCCATTCAGAGTCATATTCTCAGGCTTGCTGCGTGCTTCCCGCCCTACCAGATTAAACGGAGCATGAGCGACTCCCAGAAAACCGCCGCCACCCGCTTCACCCCATGTGCGATTGCCGGTGTTGTACATCAACGCGACGTTGGCAGGCACCGCAGGTGTCACCTGGCCGGCCATCTTTGAGACCCATGCTCCGCCCGAAGGCCAACCGCCCGGCGGCTGACGACTGCCTTTACGACGTCCGGTCATGCATTGATAAGCATCGTGCGCCCCGTCCGAGTCGGCCAGTGATCGCACCAGCACAAACTTGTCCATGATCTCTGCCATGCGCGGAAACAATTCGCTGACAAAAATCCCCGGCACCCGCGTTTCAATCGCCGAAAACTCGCCGCGAATTTCCGCGGGCGCTTCGGGTTTGGGATCCCACATGTCCAGGTGCGGCGGCCCACCGGGCAGATAAATATTGATGATCGCTTTGTGCGAGCTGCCTGTGCCCGCTACGGATTCCGCTCGCAATGCGTCCGACAGGCTGATTCCTCCCAGGGCCATTCCACCGATGGTGAGAAAATTTCGACGCGACACGCCGTCACAGAATCCCCGACGCGTACCCTGCTGCCGTCCGAATATCGTGATCATCGCTTGCTCCTGGCGGGCTGACGTGCACTCAGGTGGTGAGCACAGAAAAAGGGGGGGAATTTGTAGGGGGGAGTGGTGCCGTGTACCGTGTCACTTAAAAACCATGCAGTTCCGCTGTGCTGAAACACCGCGGTGCTGAACCGAGCCAATTTGCACCTGAAAATAGCGCTGCGAGCACTCCGCAGGAATGATCCATCAGTTGCTGCGCGAGACGGAACCCCTGAGCGGACTAGGTGCACTGTAATCCAATCGGATTCCAATGGTCAAGAATTCCATGAATTCGAAGCCGGTTTTGCTGAAATTTGCTGGCATGAGACCGCGTGGGCTACTCGGTCGGATCTGGTGATTTTCGTACAATGACCGGAATGAGTTCCTGGTTCAGCCGCACATGAAACGGGTATTCCGTGTGGGGTTCACAGAGCTCGGCGAAGCAGACGTCGAGTTCCTGAATCAGCTGCCAACCATCGATTCCAGCCACCCCCTGCGGAAATCCCACCAGATTGGCGCGACTGGACACGTACATCCGGCGTGCCCCACCCAGATTGCCCTCTTCAAAATGAAACAGCGCCACGGCGGCCTGAATCAGCCCCTGAAAAAAGGACTTTTCCCGGCCCGTTAACTCGCTCCAGTAGTCTTCCAGCACGTCATGACACGCGAAGAACTCGCGTTCATTGAACAGCTGGATGCCGTCCTGAATACGACTGTCCATCAGGAAGTCCGTCACTGAGAAACTCCTGCCCGGTCATCGCTGGTGCCCTGTTTTGCTACCATGCGGACACCGTCACTGTCGCGGTCCGAAACACGGGCTGAACTGTGAGAACGTCGCGACCGAAAACGGTTCGCTCAGACGCTGTCGGCAGCGGAACAGCATCTGTCTGCAACGTGTTCTGTGCCCCCCCGACGTCGCCCCAGCCTTTGAAGTAGGTTTGAAACGCTTCTGCCCGCATGGAACGCAGGATGTGAATCGGATCGGCGCCATACCATTGTCGCTGCGGATGAATCAGTTGCAGATTGTCCATAGTGTTAAGCTCCTGCAGCAGATCATGCAGCTGCGTCGCTGAACGGAGTACCTCAGAGAACGCCAGTTGACTGGTCGGAAACAGCAGAGTCCTGACGATCCGGAAATGCAGAGGATGCAGGCGTTGCAGAGACACCAGTGGCGGAAGCGTCATGGAAATACGAGCAAGCGGATTCCATTGACGAATGCGATGCAGCGTTTCATCGATCGCCTGGCGAATCTGCACGGGATGGTACTGGTAGACGATATCGTTACCGATATCCGTGATGAGCACGCGATCCACGGCCCGGGGCGCTGGAAGGTTGTTCCAGAGCCCACAATCGAGGATTGCAGGGAGTGTACGAGCCATGTAGCGGCTGCGTTTCAGCCATGACCGTCCCATACCAAGACAGGCGTGCACGTTCACCGGCCGACCGACGGTCCGCAGGAGCTGCTGCATCAGTGGTTTCCAGCCGATGGTGAGATTGCTGGCCCCGAAGAGCAGCACGTTGATATCTGGCGAACCGCCGGGTGGATTCATGGGAGCGACTTTTCTGCAGCGGCCGAATGGGCGTTATTCGCAGTTGGCCAGAGCAATCAGGCAGTAGGCCGTCACAAGATTGGGATCGCCCTCGTACCAGCGGTCTGCCGGATTGATCCAGCTGCCGTTGGCCTGTTGCAGGGAACGCAGCCGTGCTGTCAGCTCTGTTTTCCACGCATGCGACTTTCCTGAAGCATCTTTGAATTCTTCAGGGGCCACCAGTGACATGGTGCGAGCAAACGTCTGGTAGTAATAGAACAGGCCCTGCTGGCCCATCCCGGGGTTCTCTTCGAGGGTGTAGTGCTGGCGAATCCATTCTGTCGCAGCTGCAACGCGTGGATCTTCGGCCTTGAGTCCGGCGTAGATCATGCTCTTTAACCCAGCGTAGGTCATGCTGCCGTACGACGAATGTCCACCATTTTCGGTTGTGCCAGCCTTGGATTCTCCACCTTTGGCGGGCGTGTAGATAAAGCCACCATCGTTGACCTTCCCGGCCCACGGCATTTGATTATGCGTCGACTCAAGATTTTGCGCCCGGCTGACAAAGACCAGCGCTTTCTGCAT
>JBDKIW010000092.1:0-4236 GCA_039796955.1 Planctomycetota bacterium | reverse complement strand
AAAGTCGTTATCTCGCAAGTGCCGGAATCGTGTGGATCGAATCGAAACTCGAAAACTCAGCAGGATTCCCGTCTTAATGGCAGTCAGCCAGCGGCAGTGAACCTGACTGATGTATTCGACGGAAGTCTGATGGGCCCATGGTGTTGATCTGACTTGCCTGCAATCAAGTGTCCCGGAGACTCACATCGCCTGTTAGTGGTGCAAAGTCGGCCGAACACCAACTCAGGCGGGTTCCGCATCGCGCTGGTTATGTCATTGAATCAGCCAGGCCAATTTATGACAGGCCATTGATGCCTGAGCTGGCAGGATTGTCCGAACCACACCCTGCTGTTACCAGAAAAATGTATTCCGCAAGGGCTCAGTTTCGCCGGAATTGCCTCTGCCTGTCTCTGCAGACAGCACGCTCTTCTCAGGATGTGTTTCCTGAACCGCAAACGAGAATTCAACGCTCGGGCCCGGCAATCGTTTATCACTGCCGTAAACTATCCATTACGGCACGTTCGGCTTCGAAAAGAACGGCATCAAAGTCCACATGAGGGACGGCTGCAAGAAACTCGTCAATATCGTCGATGCCCAGTTCGTTCAGGACTTCCTGAATATGTCGTCTTACCTGCAGGGAATCATGGCCTGACGATGCAAGGCTCAGTGTGAGATCGCGGAAAGATTCAGCACATCCCATCAATGCCGCCATCCTGCGATGATATGACAAACTGGCTGTCAACTGCAGCGTGTACGAGATGTAATAGCGAAACGGATTTTCGCCCTGTCCCCTTACCAGGAACAGTGTAAAAGGAGTAATTCGATTGTCGTGGAAATCCTCGTACACGTCCCAGAGATCATCACCGTATTGATTGAATAGCCCCCGTTCTTCACATCGTTGAACAACATCAGCGCCGGTTGTAATTCCGCAGATTTCCATGGTGGCCAGCCGCACAAGGGAGGCTTTCTGGACAGTATCCGTGAGTACTTCCGGGATGCTGATAAACATGTCACCTTTGTCAAGTCGTCGCATTGAGTCTCGTTTGTGCACATCAAGCAGACTCAGCAGCAGTGACCTGGCACGGGGACGATTTGCCTCGGGGATCAGTTGAACAACTTCGGAAAGCCTCTGCATCACCTGCTGAACCTGCTCGGATTGCCCACCTTGATGTAACGAATGATCTGCTTCCTCATTCCTGAAAAGGGTGGCGAGTGCCTCGCAGATTTCAGACCGCAGGGCGTCTGAGGTCTGGTCGCTATCGAGAATGTTATCGACGAGCGGGTATGTGATGCCCCACGAGTAAGCAAGACGAATCGAATTCACCAGAAAGGTGACGTTGTCGACCTGCCAGCGTTCACGAAAGGCACTGGAGCCAGCGAGCGTACCAAAAAATACCTTGGCCAGCTTGATCAATCCATTGGACTCAACTGACTTCGCTGGGATCACCTGCATCAGTTCGGGAATCCGCTGACGAAAGTAGCTGCCAATTTCGAGAAAAACCTGATCCCATTCACCTGCCGACAGCTCGCTGGCAGACGGAAAGAGCACCAGCAGCAGGAGTGCGATCAGTCGTCGACCATTTGAACTTTGTACAGCGGAGTCGATCCAGTCTGCCGTCACTTTGCGACGAAGCGAAAACCGGCCATAGCAGCTTAATATCAGTTGAATCACACGGCATTTTGCCCTGAACTGACTCCTCAGAAGTAGTCCGGACGTCCAACGCAGAATTCGGACGCGACTGCCGCAGGTTGCGAACTGCAACGCGTAGATCTTGCGGAGAGAAGTCAGCGGATCGAGACAAAAATCGATTCGAAATCGGCCGATGCCGGGCCTGATCGTGAGCAGGGATTCACTTCCACAGGACCGCAGCAACCCGTCGATCAGTTTCGGGGCGCCTGTGTCATAAGTGGCCTCTCCTTCGAACGGTTCGCCTTCCTGAACCGAGAGATACGCAAGTACATATCTGCGAAATCGAGATTGTACCAGCAGTTCCACGCAGGTTGTTTCCAGATGGCCGCTGGGCTTGATCGTCTTCCGGAACTCGGCGATTCGCCTGCTGCTGATTAAGCGTCTGAGTGATCTGAATTCGGCAACGGACATTTGTCAGCGACCTGTCGTCGACGTTGTCAGTGCCCTTTTATTCATTTCCAGGAGCTTCGTCGCTGCCTCCATAACCACGCACGCGGCACACGCCTGATTTGTCTGAGCAATGCTGGCATTGTAGGCTTCGATTCGCTCCCGAATTCGCTCTTCCAGTGTCCGCTTCGCCATCTCACCCTCGGAGTTGATCGCGATGGTCGAAATTGGCGATTCCGGAAGCCCGGGGGTCAGCCCCTCCAGGGAAATCGGCTCCGGGGATTCAAACCCGTTCTGTGTCTTTATCAATGTGCCGGTCAGCTTCAGTCCATATGCAGACGACTTGAATCGCCATTTTTCCTCACGACTCAATCTGAGAATCGAGTATTCGATGTCCGGCTTTCCATCAGGCTCATAACCTGTAAACGCGAATGTATTGACGGTGAAGGGGTCGGACATGGCACACTCTGCCAATCCCGCATCTGCCAGAAGTCCTTTACTCACAGCAAGACTCACCTGATATTGGTCCCGCAGTTCCCTGCAGTTTTCCGGGCTGTAATAGCCCTTCAGCGAGCACGTATTGAGAATCTGTTCAATACGTGCTGCTATGGTCCTGAGTTTGCTCTGTTGCGAGTCATCGGCCTTCAGCCTGATGCAGGCCTCCTGCAGATAATTCAGGGAAAATGCGGCGTTCGAGACAGCCAGGTAAAAGACCAGTCCACGTGGCCGCAGCTCAAGCAGGTGCGATGCATTGTAAACGCCCGTCTCAAGTTCCCTGATCTTCAGTTCTAACTCCCTCGCGTTGAGTGAGTTATCGAGCAACTGCGAATACAACGTTCTGCATTCCACATAGAATTGCTGTTCCGGGGCCGCATTCACGGATTCCCTGATCTCGTCCAGTGTTGATGAAATCTCGATCAGTCGGGTGTTCACAGTGCCGAGACGCACCAGGATTTCACGATGATTGACCTGTCCCTCTGTTGGCAGTGCCAGATTCATCACCCCCTTTGTGGCCCCCTTGAGAATAGGTCCAGCCACAGGGATTGCGTCAAATGCCTCAACACAGCCGTCGAGAAAACTATGTGCCCTGACAAGTTGATCCTGGGAAAACGAAATCGAACGCTGCGTCGGTGGCTCCTGGGACATCATTTTCAATGACATCACGCATTGCAGGAGTACACAGACGGCGATTGATGCGACCCGCTTTGTGTTCATCATGGAGACTCTGCCAGACAAGAAAACAGGATGCCGCATAACGCTCGCTCACTAAATCCGGTAGCCCCGCGATTGACCCATACCACCGTCTTGTCGCTGCGTCCCTCCGCAGCTCTGCAACGACCGCGATCGGTCAACAGCATTTGATGATCGTATCGCCGTCGGCAAGTATCGGGGCGACCGCCAGCAACCGCACGGCATCTCCCTTCAGCCCACGGTACTGCACATACGAATCACGACACCTGCGCCGTTGCTCCTGCAGCATCCGCGCGGCATCGGCAATCGACGCCGCTGAATGGAATGCTCGCAGGCCCACGTCAGAACAGCTCTCACCCTGATTCATCGCGGCATGGGCACAGCGAAAACCCTTTCGCGGCGAAATCCATCTGCGATACGCCACGATCAAAAGCACAACAATGCGCGCCACAGGACGATCTACCAGCCGGTGATAAATGGACCGCAGACCCGAATACATCTCGTAAAGCCCCCCCTGCTGAAAATCATCCTCAATGTTGCTCGTGACTACCCAGGCACTCAAGTGTCAGTTCGTTGCTGCTGATAGACCACTTCCCGGGGATGCCGCAGGAGATCAGGAAATGGCTCCCTCAGGAATACCCGGCTTAATTCCGACTAGCCACGCCAACGCACCTGCAACTGGTTTCTCGCGGTCTATTGCCATTCAGCTGAGTTTCACGCGGTACAGCAGTTACAAATCTGCTGCGTGAGATATCGCTCCACAACATGTTGTCCTGGAAACTCGTCTCCCCAGAGCCATCGAACGACCGTGACTGTCTGCCACGTTTCCTCGAAAACGAGCAGAATGTGGCATTACGCATCCGACGCTGTGACTATTACGAAGGGTATTAACGCGACTTGGAAATTTTTTGAACGGGCCACCAGTGATCTGCAGTGCCGACCGGTGATGCAGCCACCTCTGAATGCATTTCCCCATGTCTGGTGACAGG